>CAJBHE010000173.1 GCA_903952885.1 uncultured Burkholderiales bacterium | reverse complement strand
TGAACCAGCAAATCCCAAGAAGATACCGTCCACATTGGTTTTCAGCTGAGCTAAAAAGCTTCCGTAGTCGGGCGCGGTGAGAGGCGGGAAGAGCTTTTGCACAATCTTCCCGCCGTTTTCTTCGAACACACGTTGAAATCCAGCATTCATCTCATGACCGTAGGCAATGTCGTCGGCAATCATGGCCATCCGCTTGAACTTGAGCGTCTTTGCACAATGGTCAGCCATTACGTGAGAGCACTGAGCAGACGAGGAGGTGGCTCGCACAAACCAAGGGTTAGGTTTGCGTTGTGTCATGTCCTCTGCTGCAGCCACAGATAAAGTAGGAATCTTGTTGGCCTTGATGTAGTCGTCAATCGCCAGCGCCTCAAAGGCTGCCAGCGGACCCATCAGGACATGCACTTTGTTGAGTTCGACCAACTCTTGCACTTTGGATTTGGCAGTGGCTGGTACGCCACCGGTATCAGCCACGAAGAGCTGAACTTTTTGACCAGCCAATACGTTGTTGCGTTCGTTCAGGTACATGATCAAAGCGCGTTCCATGTCGATACCGCCAGATGCCAAAGGCCCTGTTTTAACGGTCAACAAACCAATACGCATGGTCTCGCCAGGGGCTTGTGCCTGCGCGAATTGCGGCAAAGTGGTGCTCACTGCAGCAGCAGCTGTGCCTTGTAGAAAATGTCGTCTTGTCGTCATGTTGTCTCCTTTGTGGGTTTATTTACGAAGCGCAAAACCTAGATCTATTGCGTCATGATGATGACGGAATTACAGGAATCAGCAAGTAGGACTCATGCTGAGGTCCAAAGTGCAAAGTTGTTGTTCCAGCAAAAACTTCTGAAGGACGATCACGTGGGTCATCGTGCAAAAACGGGCCACATCCACGCAGTTCATTTTTAAAGTTGGAGAGTTTGAGCCCTGTCTTTTCAGCATACATGTAGTCTTTACCGCGCACACTCAAAGCCAAGCGGTAGCCAGCAGGAATAACGATGGAGGTGGGCCAAATTTCTATGTCTAGCTCTACGGGTTCATGAGGCAACAAGGGTTGCGCTTGGCGGTGTGTGTGATACGGACGAAAAGGTTGGCTCAGTTTGTCGTCAAGCTCACGGTGCGAGGCTCGTAACCAACCTTGGGCTACGGGGGTGTGTGGGTCAATAGCGCCCGCAAACGTGACTTCTCGTAAGTCGGGTGTGAACACGCGAACCACGAGGAATAAGTCCGCATCCGTTGTATTGGATGAAGCCCAAAGTTTTGCAGCCAATGGGCCGGTGATCTCGGTGTCCTCTACAAGAGGCTCTGACATGAACGTCAGACCATGGCCTTGTGCCTCAAACGACACATCAGCGGTTTGCGCCACCTGAGCGGTCGATAGCAATTGACCAACTGGGTTCAAGTACAAACGTTGCCACTGTGTCCTGTCTATCGGCCAGTTTGCTTCCATGCGTTCTTCGAAGTGGTCGATATGGCGTACTTGCAAGCGGACAGCGGGTTCTTTGTCCCACCCGTTAGCTTCGCCTTTAAGAAAGTGAGCAAAGAATCGTTTTTGGATCGCGATTCCGTAGTCGGTATAAAAGTGCGTCCAATGTTCTAGGCCATGCATTTCGAGCCATTTTTGTGTTGATGCCGCACGCATGAACGATTCGCTGTTGCCGCGTAAGTGCAACCCCTGTCCACCCCAATTGCCTGCAGACAGAAATGGTACGGTGATGCGATCCCACTGTGCTGACCGCTCGTGGTGATAGGCATCATCCAGCGGGTGGGACAAGATGTCGTCGCCAAAAGAGCTCCGATTAGCTGCGAGGGTTTTGTCGTCAAAGGTGTCGTCCCCGCACACCCATTCACCCGTGGCTTTGCTTTTTGGACCGCGCGCGCCTAAACCATATTGAACGGTTTTGACTTGCATGTCATACCAATTGGCCCAAAAGGTGGACAAAACGCCGCCGTGGTGCGTCATGTCGCGATACCAATCTGATGCACCTTCCCAAATGCACATGGCTGCCAGGTGAGGTGGGTTAGTGCC
Organism: uncultured Burkholderiales bacterium; assembly: GCA_903952885.1. Classification (GTDB taxonomy): domain Bacteria; phylum Pseudomonadota; class Gammaproteobacteria; order Burkholderiales; family Burkholderiaceae_C; genus Limnohabitans. The sequence continues at coordinate 15,398 of CAJBHE010000173.1, read as the reverse complement.
AGCGACCTGCCATTGGTTGATGCCAAAGTAAGAAACCCCTGATAAACCGACTTTTCCATTGCTCCAGTTTTGTACACCTGCCCATTCAATGCAGTCGTGAAAGTCTTGCGTCTCACGCGGAGAGAAGTGATCCACAAATCCTGGCGATCTTCCGCACCCCCTTGAGTCGACGCGCACGCAAACGTAGCCATCTGGCACCCATTTTTCAGGGTCAACCACTTCCCAGTTTTGAAACAAGTTGCTAGAGCCATGTGGGACATCGGGGTGATCACTCACCATCTTTTGCCAAGCGCTAGGGTATCCCTCTTGAAAGGCGAGGCCTTTTGCATACGGGCCATAGCTCAACAAAACAGGATACTTTCCTGCGTCCACAGGGCGGAACACATCGGCACGCAGAACCAAGCCATCATTCATTTGAACAGGGACATCCCAGTCAATGCGCATGCCTTGACGAATTTCGCTGTGAGGATGGGTGGGCAGAGTCATGGATTATTTGCCGATGGCAGCGTTCACGCGTGGCATGACTTCGTTCGCGAAAAGCTCCATTGAGCGTTTTCCCAATGCAGGATCCATCCAGTCATGGCAGGCATAGACCAAGTTGCCAAAATCACCCACGTGTTCGCGAAATGCCAAAATTTGATCTACCACCGAATTAACAGTGCCAGCCAGTACCAAACGATTGGTCACGTAGTCGGGTGTGAGCTCACTGTCGGGCATGTTTTGATCGGTTTTAAATAAGTTGCTGCGACCGCCGCCGGTCACGAGCTTGCGCACCAATTGTTTGAAATAGAAGTGGTAAGGGCCGCCTTCTTGCAGGGCGTAGCGCTTGGCTGTGGCTTCGTCGTCCGCCACAAAAATGCTTTTGGCTACGCGCCACTCTGAAGGATGGGCTACGGCGCCTACAGCTTCACGCCCTTCCACATATTTGGGCCAATGTGTCTTGACCCATTCAGGCATCAAGAAGTTGGCTGAGATGGGTCCCCATCCGCGTTTGGCCATTTCAGTGACGCCTTGAGAGAAAGGTGCAACTGCTGTGCCCACGATGGGTGGGTAAGGCTTTTGGTAAGGTTTCATGATGAAGCCCTGGCCGATTTCAGGGATCATGGTTTTCTCGACCGAGATGTTCCAGAACTGACCCTCAATGTTGTAAGGCGGCTCAGAGTCCCAAATCTTCAAGATTGTGTTGATGCTCTCTACAAACATCGCATTTCGGTCTTTGCCAAGGTTGCCATGCACTTCCACGTCAGACATCAAACCACCTGGACTGATACCCATGATGAAGCGCCCTTTAAGCAGGTGGTCCAACATGGCGGCTTGTGCTGCGATCGCCGCAGGATGAGCGTTGGGCAAGTTGATGGTTCCTGTGCCAAGTTTGATATTTTTGGTTTCTGAGGCTAGAGAAGCCAAGAACATCATGCAGGAGGTGACTGTTTCAGCGGCGTCGGTGATGTGCTCTCCCACATACGCTTCGCTAAATCCCAGACGGTCTGCTAACAAAACGGCTTCGCGGTCTTCTTGCAAAGATTCCGTTATATTGCGACCTGGGGGATGCAAGGGCATCATGAAGGTGCTGTATTTCATGGTCATACAAATTCCTATCTAAACTAAAAATTTCAATCAATTAAGCTGGCTGCAATTCAGCACTCGCGCTTTGCGCGTAGCGCCCTTGCACATACAGCAAAGCAGTTTGGTCTTGGTGTTGGTAGGCTTCGACTTCGCCCAAATACAAAATGTGATCACCCACATCCAAGCGTTGAATGGTGCGACATTCAAACGTCGCTGCGCAACCTTTGAGTAAGGGCAGGCCTTCGATGCCTAGCGCATAGTCCACCCCGTTGAATTTGTCAGGCACTGTGCTAGCAAAACGTTTGGAGTGTTCGATCTGTGACAGCGATAAAACGTTAACCACAAAGCGGCCACAGTCGTCATAGGCAGACAAATTGGGCGATGTCTTTTGCAAACTCCATAGCACGATGGCGGGCTCTAGCGAGACAGAGCTAAACGAGTTGGCCGTGACGCCAACCAAACGGTGATCCGACGCTTTAGTGGTGACAATGGTGACGCCAGTTCCAAAAGAGCCGAGGGCTTTTCGAAAATCTAAACGGTCAAATGTGTGTTTGGTGTTCATGTGATCACTTTATCGTGATCACTTGACCTGTATCAACTAGTGTTTTCCCTTGGTTGAGGTGCGCGAACGACTTTTAGAGACTGCCGTGACTCCCAACAAACTTGGCATCACAACCCTTGCGCCAGCCATGAAATGTTCAATCGTCATCTGGATCAGGTCTTCCAGATCATCTTCAATGGGAACGTCAAAAATCCACTGGCGTTGTCCAAAATAAAACACCCGCGCATTGATGCTCCAAACTAACTCAATCTCATTGCTTTTGAGTGGGATCTCTTCAATGGTGGGAAGACCAAACTCATGACGAAGCTCGATAGCAATGGGCACCAAAATTCGCTCGCGCAAAATATCAAGATACCTGCGGTTGATATCCTCGCCACGCAGTCCTGAGAACATGAAAATGCGCACCCAGTCGCGTGTCAAGGCGGCTTTTGCGTATTCGATGTAGTGACGCGTCAGGCGCTCTTGTAATGGAATGCTGCGGTCGCGAACAACACTCTCCCAAAAGGGGTTCCATCTGCCCAAATAGACTTCTTCAAAGACCCGATTGATCAGTGCTTCTTTGCTTGGGAAATATTTGTAAAGCAGCGACTGCGTGACGCCCAAGCGTTTGGCAAGTTCGCGGGTGTCGCCACCGAAGCCGACTTCTGCAAAAAAACGCACAGCTTCTTGCGCGATGTGTTTTTCACGTTCTGCGCCGCTGAGTCGGGTGGAGACTGATGCCAATGATTTTTTGGTGGATGTTTTCTTCGTGACCATTCAATTTACAGGTGTGGGGCAGCTACTTTGACCAAGCCGCGTGTTTGGACGGACGTCATGATGGCCTCAAGGGCTGCCACGTTTGCCAGCATTTCATGTGCTGTCACGGGATAAGGTGCAACATGACGAATGGCTTTGGCAAATGCTTCTAGATTAGCCAACACGGTGGGGTGGGGGGAAGCAAATCGAGTGGCGGGCTCTTGGCCACTAAGCACAGTGGTGATGTCCCAACCCGTTGGATTTTCAGGGTGTGTGCGATCGCGAATTTCAATCCATCCTTTAGAGCCGTAAACAGCAAAGCGACCTTCAAATGGTGTGGCCAAGACAGCGCTGATCATGGCATTTGCACCATTTGGAAAGCCCATCATGATGCCTAAGGTATCGCCATTTTCAAAGTCTGAGCCAAGTGTGGCCAAGCGAGCCCACAGCGATTCGCAAGGACCCAGTAAGGCAATGCTCAGATCGACCAAATGAATTCCCGTAGCGGTCAATGGGCCAACAGGGGCAAATTTGTTGGATAGGCGCCAGTTGTCCTTGGGGAGCGCGAAAAACTTGTCTTGGCTGAAGTTGGCTTCAATCTGTAAGACTTCACCCAACGTGCCATCGGCAATGAGTTGGCGCGTGGCCATGATTTCAGGTTCAAAGCGACGTTCATGTCCAATACCCAAAACTAAGTTTTTAGCTTGGCACTGTGCAACTGCCCGTTGTGCATCGGCCAGGGTGAGACACAAAGGTTTTTCGCAAAAAATATGTAATCCAGCATTGGATGCCAGAACCATTTGGTCTGCATGCTGCTGGTGCGGTGTGCACAAGATTACGGCTTCTAAGCTGGCATGCGCCATCAGATGTTCGGGTGAATCGAAGATCTCAACCCCTTTAAGAACTGGGTCAGCGGCCATGGCAGATCTCACATTGGCATCGACTTCTGCAACTGCTGACAGTTCAAACCAAGAAGAGTTGGCGAGTTGGCGGGCTATGGTTTTCCCCCACCATCCGTAACCGACGAGGCCGACTTTCACAGCTGCGTGTGCTGAATTGGTGTTGACTGTCACAGTCGTGTCTCCATGAAGTTTTGGTTGTCTATAAACTAGTTTAGCCTAATACAACAATTGGAGATCAAATGAGCACCAAGAAATCAGTCAAGCCATCTAAAACTAAATCAACCGTTGCGGCTAAACCCGCTTTAGAGCGAATTGGTTTTCTAGGCTTGGGAATCATGGGGTCGGCCATGGCCGGTAATTTGATGAAAGCCGGCTTTGAAGTGCATGGTTTTGATCCCACTGCCAAAGCCCGTCAACTCTTCAAGTCTGCGGGTGGGCATGTCAGCAAAGATGCGGCTGATCTGGTGAGCTCTGTTGATGTGATCATCACATCTTTGCCAAGCCCTGGCGCGTTGATGGAAACCGCCACGGTCTTAGCGCATGCAGGACGCAAAGGCTTGCTGGTGATTGAAACCAGCACGCTCGACATCAAAGACAAAGAAGCTGCGCGTGAGGTGATGGCCAAGAAGGGTGTGACTTTGCTGGACTGCCCTTTGTCTGGCACTGGCGCTCAGGCGGCACGCAAAGACCTCACGGTGTATGCCAGCGGACCTGCTGCAGACATTCGTCGACTGGCCCCTGTGTTTGATGGTTTCTCTAAGGCGCATTTCGACCTAGGTGTATTTGGCAACGGCATGAAAATGAAGCTCATGGCCAATTTATTGGTTGCTATTCACAACGTGTCCACTGCAGAAGCGCTGTTGCTCGGGCAACGATGGGGCATCAAGCCCAGCACGGCCGTCAAAGTGCTGAGCGATGGTGCGGGTGGTTCGCGCATGTTGCAGGTGCGAGGCCCTATGATGGAAAACGAGGGTTGGAAAGAAGCCACGATGAAAATTTCAGTGTGGCAAAAAGACATGAAGCTGATTGCGCAAGCTTTGGCAGATGCACAAGTGCCAGCGCCCTTATTCGCTGCGACGATCCCGCTCTATAACGCCGCCATGGGCATGGGGCACGAGGGAAATGACACGGCTGCTGTGTTTGATGTGTTGGCGCGAATGTCTTCGATTCCTAAAAAAACGTCGCTGAAGAAAAGCGTATCGCACAAGAGGTAGATCAATGACGTTGTCTTTGAATCACTTTTCTATTCGTACGCTTGACCTTGCAGCTACCAAAGCCTTTTATGTCATGGTGCTGGGCTTGCAAGAGGGACCAAGGCCTGACTTCCCATTTCCCGGGTATTGGCTTTATCAAGGGCCGTTGACTGACTATGTCAACGCAGCAGTCCACATCATTGGGATAGATGCCAATGACAGTTCGGGTTTGTCAAATTACTTAGGCGATCGTGCGCAGAACCAATTGCAAGGGAGTGGCGCATTGGATCATGTTGCATTCTTCGCGACGGGCTTGGCGGACATGCTGAAACGTCTTGAATCAAAGCGTATTGAGGTACGTCGACGTGATGTGCCGGACTTAGGTTTGCATCAGGTGTTTCTAGATGACCCCAATGGCATCGTCGTAGAGCTCAATTACCCATTTGCTGAAAAGCAAGCGCTCGACGCTTAAGGTATTAGTTGGAGATGGCTCGCATCCTAGTGATTGGTGGCTCCTTGGGAGGTTTGTTTGTTGCGAACATGCTGCACCGAGATGGCCATGATGTTCATGTACTAGAAAAAGTAAAAGGCTCCATGAATGGCCGTGGTGCTGGCATCGTGTCACACGATGTGCTGGTTAAGTCGCTAGAGCGCGCAGGCCTTGATGTGCAGGAAACGCTAGGGGTTGAGGTGCCAGGGCGTGTGCTTTTAGATCAAGCAGGCCATAACTTGATTGCATTCGATATGCCCCAGGTGCTGACCTCGTGGAGTCGCTTGTATCAAATTTTGAGAAGCGCTTTTCCTGCAACTCGTTACCACCAAGGTGTCACAGTGACGCGCATTGAGGAGCGAGACAACAGCGTGCATGTTCTTGCCAACACCGATGGCAAAGAATCCACATGGCAAGCGGATGTGTTGATTGCGAGTGATGGCATTCGTTCCAATGTGAGGCAACAGTTTTTTCCGCAAGTTCAACCGCAATACGCAGGCTACATTGCTTGGCGTGGTGTGTGCGACGAGTCTTTGCTGTCGAACCTCACCCTCACCACCTTGTTTGATTACTTTGGATTTTGCGTGCCGCCTGACGAACAAATCATTGGTTACCCAGTGGCGGGATCAGACAACGACACCAGCCGCGGACATCGCGCTTATAACTTTGTCTGGTACCGCCCAGCAGCGCAGGGCGAAGATTTACAAGCTTTGCTCACAGACGCTGACGGCGTGCACTATCCATTGGGCATCCCCCCACACAAAGTGGATTGGCGGCAGTTGGCAAAGGTGCGTGAAGATGCGCGGCGTTTGTTGTCACCACAGTTCGCTGAAATTCTTGAAAAAACACCTCAGCCTTTTCTCCAGCCGATTTTCGATGTGGCTTCAGATGTTGTAAACATCGGACGCGTGACATTGATGGGGGATGCAGCATTTGTGGCGCGCCCGCATATTGGTATGGGCGTTGCAAAAGCGTCGCAAGACGCAGTGGCACTTGCCGACGCTATCCGCACCCATGGAGCCAATGCAATTGCATTTGCAGCATATGCCAAAGTCCGCTTGCCTGCAGGACAATCAGCCGTTCAGCGTGCGCGTTGGTTGGGTAGTTATGTCAAGTCAGCGGATGGACAAACTAAACCGATGGACCAACGTCAGCATCAAGCTATTCATGAAACGGCCATTGACTTAGGTCGCTATGGCCATCAATCCAAATTTAAAGAGAACTCACCATGACCCAAGATCGCTTACCCCTCATCCCACAAGCACAGTGGAATCCAGAGCAGCAAGCGTGCGCTGATGAAATCATCCGCGGCCCGCGTGGAGGTCTGATCGAGCCGTTTATTCCAATGCTTCGCAGCCCCGAGTTGTGCACCCACGCGCAGCGCATGGGTGAATATCTGCGCTACCGCAGCGCCATAGGTCTGCGTTTGTCAGAGCTGGCCATCTTGGTCACAGCGCGTCATTGGTCTCAAGAAGTGGAGTGGGCCATCCATGCGCCCATTGCGATTCGTGAAGGTATTAGTGAATCCATTGTTCAGGCGATTGGGGTCAACCAAAAGCCACCTTTCATTCAGGCAGATGAGCAGCTGGTGTATGACTTTTCTGTGCAGTCTTTGGTGGAAAAAAGAATCAACGATGCTACGTGGGCCCAAGCCATCACACTTTTAGGTGAGCTCGGAGCTGTGGACTTGTTGGGCATTGTGGGTTACTACACCATGCTCTCCGTGCTCATGAATGGGGCGTGCACCCCAGCACCTGCCGGTGCCAAGATGCCGCTGCCACAGCTATAACTTGTGTTTATCGAACGTGAACTTTGAGGGCGGCAAGTCCTGATACTGAGCCTTCCATCAGGTCGCCTGACTTGACAGCATTCACGCCTTCGGGTGTTCCCGTGAAGATCAAGTCACCAGGCTCAAGCTGCCAAGCGGCAGACAAATGCTCGATGGTTTCGCTGATGTTCCAAATTAATTTTTGGATGCTGCTCTTTTGGCGCACATCCCCATTGACGGTGAGTTGAATGCTGGCATGTTCAATGTCACCGGCATGCGCTTTGGGCGTGATGGGCCCCATCGGTGCACTGAAGTCAAAGGCTTTGCCGATGCACCAAGGGCGACCTTGTTTTTTCATGTCATTTTGTAAATCACGACGTGTCATGTCTAAGCCCACGGCGTAACCATAAACGTGCGCCATGGCTTCCGCTGCTTTGATATTTTTGCCTGCCTTGCCAATGACCACCACAAGTTCAATTTCGTGGTGGAGATTGGCTGTCAATGACGGGTAAGGCATGTCACCTGTTGTGCCTTCAGGCACCACCACCAGTGCATCTGCTGGCTTCATGAAAAAGAAGGGTGGTTCACGTCCTGTGAAACCCATTTCTTTGGCGTGATCTTCGTAGTTGCGGCCTACACAATAAATGCGATGGATCGGCATGTGTGCTGATTCGCCCAGAATCGGCACAGTGACTGTGGGGCTGGCTGGAAAAACTAATGTCATAAGCACTCCTGTTGATTATTCGGTCACAAAACCAGCGGCATGAACGCCTGCAGCGCAAATGATTTCATCCTCATCGCCAGTTCCGCCGCTTGCACCCACAGCACCCAGAATATGACCTTGGCTGTCTTTGATCAACACTGCACCTGGTTGTGGCAAAAATTTACCTTCAGCTGTGGCCGCTAAAGTAATGAAGAAATTGGGGTTGTCTTTGGCTCGCTCTGCCAAGATGCGGCTTGATGCACCCATGCCGACAGCACCCCATGCTTTGCCCCGTGCGATGTCAAATCTGAACATGCTGGCACCGTCTTCACGGCCAAACGCGACCAGCTGTCCTGATGCATCAAGCACTGCGACTCCCATGGGTTTGTAGTTGGCAGCACGTGCAGCTTTGCACGCCTCTTCGATGATGTGATTGGCTTGTTTGAGTGAAAGATGAGTCAAGGTTTTCTCCATATAAAAGTCAATGATTTCTTGACGGTTTAATTCCCGCCATAGATGCTAATACCTCTGCAGTTGCTGCAGTGTCTTTAAGCGCTAAATTTTGAGCCATGGCGGCCGAATAAATATCCGCTGAAGCTGTGAAAAGGGGGGTAGGGCAATTGAGCGTTTTGGCAAGGTCGCCAATGATGCCCATATCTTTTTGCCAGACTTCTATTTTCATCGTCGGTGGAGAGTAGTTGCGTTCCACCATCATGGCCATGCGTGATCGCATGACACCAGTTCCCAAGATGGGACTGTTGCCAAAATGTTGAAGTACGTCACGCGGATCTAATCCCATTTTTCGAGACAAAGTGACCGATTCGGCATATGCCACGTTATAAATGGCAACCAAGTGGTTTGCAGCGAGCTTCATTTTTGTGCCACTGCCATAGGAACCCAAATAGGGGGTGTCGTCTGTGAACTCACGCAACAGTGGCAGGACCTCCTGGTAAGTTTTTTTGGGGCCACTTGCATAAATGGTCCACAAGCGACTTTTGAGGTGTGACACAGTGCCAATGATCGGGCAGTCTAGGGTCACGATGCCAACAGATTTGAGTTTTGTAGCACAGGCCTCTTTGTCTTGTATGGGCAGCGTGCTTGTTTCAATCAGAACTTTTTGATGCCCCTTGTCGCCGGAAAATTCCAGAACTATTTCATCCGTGACGGTTTTCAATGCTAGGCCACTGGGCAGCGACGTGATGACGATATCAGCGTGTTGTAAAACACCTTGAACGCTACCCATTTGCTTGCCACCAAACCTCTTCAATCGGTTTCTGGCTTTTGGTTCAATGTCATATCCGAAAACCTCAAACCCTGAATTCAACAGATGTTCAGCGATGGCGCTACCCATGATGCCGAGCCCTACGATGCCAATTTTCCGTGTGGCAGTCTGATGGTTTGTGTCGGAAGATTTCATATGGATTTTTTTCCTCGCGATACAGCCCCAACGGCTTGGAACAATTGACGAATCACATCGGCCTCTATATGGCGAACAATGAACACCAGCCTTGAGTCACGATCGTCGCTGGGCCATCTGTCCATCTTCACGGGTGTGTGAAAAATGTGTTGCACGCCTTGCACCACCACGGGTTCGCCTTCCACATTCACAATGCCCTTCATGCGAAGCAAGTCGGGCCCGCGTAATGTTGTCAGCAACTCAAGTGCCGCTGTGAAAGAAGCCCACGCAAAGGGTTGGTCGAATCGCAATGACTGGGTCCGCACCGATGCATCGTGAGAGGGGGACCTTTGCCCTAAATACCGTCCATCCTCTTGTGGTGCGTTTGTGGCATTCAAGGACTCGCCTAGAAACCTCAGGGTGTTGTCGCTGGCGCGGGCACTCGTTAGTCCTAAATCGATCAATTCGGAGGGGGCTAGTTCGCCGTTGTGGATGAAAGCGATGGGCGCCTGCGCATTCAGGTCACGGACCAACCCAGACAATATGTCTATGTCGCCATCACTTGCCAGGTCGGATTTGGTGATGAAGATTTTGTCGGCAATGGCAATCTGTTTGATGGCCTCAGTTTGCTGTTGAATCTGGCCTGCGCCATGCACGCCGTCGACCAGTGTGATCAAGCCATCCAACCGGTAGTGGGCCTCTAGCAGGGTATCGCTGGCTAGTGTTTGCACCACGGGTGCTGGGTCTGCTAAGCCAGTGGTTTCAACAATCACGCGGTCAAAATCAAAAACCTCGCCCACGCGACGTTGGGCAAACAAATCGCGCAAGGTTTCTTGTAAGTCAGTGCGTACCGAACAGCAAATGCAGCCATTCGCCAGCAGGGTGATGTTTTCTGAAGACATGGTGACCAAGTCATGGTCAATTCCTATCTCACCGACTTCGTTGATCACGACTGCGACACGTCGCATTTCAGGATGCAGCAACAGTTTGGAGATGAGGGTGGTTTTCCCACTTCCCAAAAATCCAGTGACCAAGGTCACTGGAATTTTTCCTGCCAATGCGTCACGCGACCAAGTCACTGTGCTCGCGTTCAAATGTTCATTTCAAGAATGTACAAGCCGCCCGTGAAACGGTCCACGGTGTAGACGATGCGCCTGTCGTCTACGTACACATCATTGAGTTGAATTGCACCTGCGGGCGACAGCTTAGGTGCACCAGGCACAAAGTAGGCAATCTCTTGCACTTGATAAGGATTGCTGGTGTCGTACACACGCACGCCTGCATTGAAAAACGAGCCAACGATGATGGTGTCTGAGCGGAATGAGGTTGGACCTGGCAAGTTTTCATGCAAGTTGTGTGCGCCAAATCTGCCGCCTCGTTTCGCAAAAGCTTCATAAGAAGGAGCTGGGAAGGTACCGATGGGCACTGGGTTGCTTTCGTTGCGAGCGTCCACCACCCACACCAGCTTGGGCCAATCTCCGCCGTTGTCCTGCACGCACTCGTCACTGACGATCCACAGTCCACGGTCGAACAGGGGCAGCACAGTGTGCGTAAATCCATTGAAAGGGGGAGAGTGATTCCATTGGGAAACCACCTTGATATTGCTCATGTCTGAAATGTCCAGCACCACTGCGCCGCCGTCGATGTAGCCCACAAACGCTCGGTCTGGGCGCTCGGGAAATACGTTGGTGTTGTGCGTGCGAAAACCGGTGTCGAATTGTTTGGGCAACCTGGGTGGAGGCGGCGCCTCATCGCCTTCTCGAGTGCCGGGATACCACCAACGGCCAACTTCGACAGGCTTGGTAGGGTCTGAAATATCGAGGATGCGGTAAAACTGATCGTCCAATGGGTTGCGCGGTTGAAAGTCAGATGCACCTGAAGACATATGCACGTACTTGCCGTCCACAAACCACACCGCATGCACGCCCCTTGAATGCGGTCCTGAGCAGTCGAAATGTGAAAGTAGGCGTGGTGTTTCTGGTGTACTGACATCAAAAATATCCACACCTGCTGGTTTGATGCCAACGGTGCTGGCTTGGTAAGCCACGACCATGATGTCGCCAACCACGTCTAACGAGTTAGAACGCAGTTTCATATGCGGTAGTTCGGTTTGCACAATGAGCCTGGGATTTATGGGGTCCGTCACATCGACGCCCGAAAAATTTTTAGGGGCTGACTCATGTGCTAACCAAAGAATGCGGCGACCGTCGGTGGTCATCTGCATTGACATCCCTTCGCCCAAGCCACCAAAGCCAGCAAGCTCGTGGTGAGCTAACAATTTCATGTTGTGTGACAAAGTCTGGTCGGCACGCGAAGCAGGTTGTGGCGCATGAAGCATGGGTAAACACTCATCAAAAATTTTGTTCAATCTGTAATATAGCTAGCTGGAGATCAAATGATCTAACGACATTCCCTAACTATGAAACCAAGGAGACACCTGATGAGTTTTACATTGTCATTGCGTTGGAAGAAGAGTTTTTACGCTTACCTTGCCGTGCTGGCGAGTTGTTTCTGCTCACAATCCTTTGCTCAAAACTTTCCTAATAAGCCTGTGAAGTTGGTTGTGACTTATCCAGCTGGTGGAAGTTCTGACCTAATGGCCCGCATCATGGGGCAAAAGCTCAGCGAGCACTGGGGTCAGCCCGTCATCATCGAAAGTAAACCTGGAGCTGCTGGCTCAATCGGTATGGAGTTCACCGCTCGTCAACCGGCAGATGGCTACACCTTCGTGGTGGGCAACTTGGGCCCTGCTGCAGTGAATCCGCTCATCACCAAGGTGCCTTACAACATGGAGAAAGACTTCATCCCAGTGGCGCTGACAGCCACAGGGCCAAACATTTTGGCGGTTCCAACGGCATCACCTTTCAAGAATTTAAACGAATTATTAACGGCTGCGCGTAACAAGCCGGACAGTTTGAATTTTGGAACCAGTGGCCCTGGCAGCATGGCACACCTAGGCGGTGAGCTGATCATGCGACAAGCCAATATCAAGATGACAGGCGTGCCCTACAAGGGCGGTGGTTTGGCTGTCAACGATTTGCTGGCGGGTCAAATTGACATGATGGTGTCTGATGCATTGCCGGTCAGCCAGCATATCAAGTCGGGACGTTTGCGTGCATTGGCTATCACCAGCGCCAAACGCTCGTCCATGATGCCTGATATCCCGACTTTTGCAGAAGCTGGTTTGCCAGGCTTGGTCGCAGTGAATTGGTGGGGGGTGTTCTTGCCTGCTGGCACGCCCAAACCCGTTGTTGATGCTTATCACAGCGCTTTGGTAAAAATCATGGCCAATCCAGACCTCAAAGATAGATTTGCAGGCCTGGGTGTGGAAGCCTTAGCCTCTTCTCAAGATGAGTTCAAGGCTTTCCTGGCTGCTGAAAACGCCAAGTATTCGAAGCTCATCGCTGATAACAACATCAAAGCCGAGTGATCTTTTTAACTTCCAGAGACCGTGCTCAGCCCATTTGGTAGCGATGAGCACGGACTCTCTGACTCTCACTTGTGCAGTCAATGACCCTCTGAGCGCTCAGCGATGGGGCACAAATCGACAGCCTCTGTGCCCGATAATCAGCGCATGCGAATTCGCTTCACCAAAATGCAGGGCGCAGGCAACGACTTTGTGGTCTTGGACGAGACCACTCAGCGATTGAATCTCACGCCCGCCCATTACCGTTTTCTGGCCGACCGGCACTTTGGTGTGGGCGCAGACCAAATTCTCACTGTGCGTCCCGCGCCGCAGCCCCACGTAGACTTTGAATACGTCATTCACAACGCCGATGGTGGCGAGGTGGAGCAGTGCGGCAACGGCTCGCGCTGCTTTGTGCGCTTTGTGCGCGAACAAGGCTTGACTGACAAAACCACTGTGCGTGTCAAAGTGCATGGCGGTGTCATCACTCTAAAAGAAATGCCAGACGGTCAAGTGATGGTGGACATGGGCGCGCCTGTGTTTGACTTGCCTCAAGTGCCGTTTGCTGCAATTCACGCCAAGCCTGTTGATGCAGCGGGCTACGCAGCCAGAGCAAAAGGCGCGTTGACTTGGCAGCTGGCGCTCAACAATGGCGACGCTGTGAACGTGGGTGTGGTGTCTATGGGCAACCCGCACGCCGTGCAAGTGGTGGCCAATGTTGATGCTGCCCCTGTGCTGGCCCAAGGCCCACTGATTGAAAACCATGCAGCCTTTCCTAAGCGCGTGAACGCAGGATTTGTGCAAGTGCTCAGTCGAAGTGAAGTACGCTTGCGCGTGTTTGAGCGCGGCTCGGGCGAAACACTGGCGTGTGGCACAGGCGCTTGCGCAGCGGTGGTCACTGGTATTCGCTGGGGCTTACTGGATTCACGCGTGACCGTGCAAACCCACGGCGGCACACTCACCATCGAATGGCATGGTGGCGACACGCCCGTGCATATGACCGGCCCAGCTACCACCGTCTTTCAAGGCGAAATCACTCTTCCAGACACCCTATGAACAACCCTGCCATGAACCCAATTACCGAAGACGACATTGCCAACTTTTTGGTGAACACGCCAGACTTCTTCGAGCGTCACGCCGAGCTGTTGTCAGCTGTCAAGCTCAACAGCCCACACAGCCACCGCGCCATCAGCCTCCAAGAACGCCAAGCCGAAATGATGCGCGAAAAGATTCGCGCCCTCGAGCTGCGCATGATGGACATGATGCGCCATGGCACAGAAAACGAAGTGCTGATTGAGCGCATGCAGCGCTGGGTCAAAACCCTGTTGATGACCAGCAACGCTCGTGATTTGCCACACTCCATCGCAGATCAAATTCAACACACTTTTGTGGTGCCGCAAGTGGCCATCAAGGTGTGGGGTGTGCGCGAGGACTTCAAAATTGAACCCTTCGCGCAAAGCGTGATCGACCCCATCAAAGACTTTGCCGCGTCGTTGACCAAGCCCTACGTAGGCATCAACAACAACTTCGACGCCGTGCAGTGGCTGGAAGACCCCGCTGCTGCGCAGTCGGTGGCTTTCATCGCCTTGCGTGCCACGCGCCCCGAAGACACACCACAAACCGCGGCTGAGCAGCCGGTGATTGGCCTCTTGGTTTTGGCCTCGCCCGACCCACAGCGCTACTTTGAGGGCATGGGCACCACCATCATCGAACGCATGGGTGACTTGGCCAGCGCGGCGCTCTCACATCTCCGTTAAAAACCACGCATTCAAAGCACATGGACTTGGTCGCCCGCTATCTCGACCACGTTCGCTTTGAAAAGCGCTTGGCAGAGCGCACCGTCACGCTCTACAGCCTAGACCTAGAAAAACTCACCGACTACGCAGCCGAAGCCAACGTGGCGCTAGAAGCGGTGCAAAGCACACACATCCGCCGCTGGGTATCGCAGATGCACGGCGGTGGCCGCAGCGGGCGCGGCATTGCGCTCATTCTTTCGGGCTGGCGCGGTTTTTATGTGTGGTTGGGTCGTCAAGGCTTGGTAAGTAGCAACCCCGTGCAAGACGTGCGCGCCCCCAAAGCTCCCAAGCCCTTGCCCAAAGCCCTGAGCGTGGACGACGCCGTGCAGCTGGCCGAATACCACGCAGCCCCCGACACCGCAGACCCGTGGCTAGAGTGCCGCGATGCCGCGCTGGTCGAGTTGCTGTACGGCTGCGGTTTGCGTGTGGGCGAGCTGGTGGGGCTGGATGTGCAAGCAGGCGCACAAGCCAAAGGCTGGATTGACTTTGACGGTGGCGAAGCCCACGTGCTGGGCAAAGGCAGCAAACGCCGCAGCGTGCCCGTGGGTGGCAAAGCACTAGAAGCAATGCAAGCCTGGGTGGCAGTGCGCGACCAAGGCCTCACGCCTGCCACCGCCGAGCAAACAGCGATGTTCATTGGTCGCAATGGCACGCGTTTGACGGCGCAAGCCATGTGGCAGCGCTTGCGTCAACGCAGTTTGAAAGCAGGCTTGTCCACGCCCGTGCATCCCCACATGCTGCGCCATTCGTTTGCCAGCCATGTGTTGCAGTCCAGTCAAGATTTGCGTGGCGTACAAGAGTTGCTGGGCCACGCCAACATCACCACCACACAGGTCTATACCCGGTTGGACTTTCAGCACTTGGCTCAGGCGTATGACTCG
>CAJBHE010000172.1 GCA_903952885.1 uncultured Burkholderiales bacterium | reverse complement strand
CCCCATTTTTTGAGACTCATTAACAAATCGAAATGCGTGTTGAAAAATGGCCCGCCATCTTCTACGGGCGTGATGTCACCCAAGCCATAGGCAAAGAAACTCAAAGGCCGTTGTGCGGCAATGGTGGGGTCGAGCTGACGCACAGCACCCGCTGCGGCATTGCGTGGGTTCACAAAGGTCTTTTCGCCCTTTTCGCCTGCGGCAATGCGTGCGCGTTGGCGCTCGTTCAAGGCCTCAAAGTCACCACGCGCCATGTAGACCTCACCGCGCACTTCCAGCACCTTGGGCGCGTCCCTGGGCAAGCGCAAAGGGATTTGGCCAATGGTGCGGATGTTTTGTGTGACTTCCTCACCCATTTCGCCATCACCGCGCGTCGCGGCTTGCATCAGCACACCGTTTTCATAGCGCAAACTCATGGCGAGGCCATCAAACTTTAGCTCGGCGACGTAGTCCACGGGAGCATCGGCTTCGGACAAAGCCAGTTCTTTGCGGATGCGTGTATCAAAGGCCTCTGCGCCACTGGCTTCGGTGTCGGTCTCGGTGCGGATGCTGAGCATGGGCACCACGTGTTTGACGCTGGCAAAGCTCTCCAGCGGCTTGCCACCTACGCGCTGAGTAGGTGAATCGGGGGTGAGTAGCTCGGGGTGCGCGGCTTCGAGCGCTTGCAGTTCTTTGAACAAGCGGTCGTATTCGGCATCGGGAATGGTTGGCGCGTCCAGCACGTAATACTGGTGGCCGTGGTGATGGAGTTGATCGCGCAGTGCTGCTGCGCGGGCAGCGGTGCTCATCCGGCGTGACCTTGAGATTAGCTAAACAAGCGACGCGCTTGCGGCGAGCCTGCCGACAAGTCACGCGCATCAAGCGTGTCATACAACGCCAGCAAGTCGCGGGCAATCGCGCCGATGGCGGTCTCTGACAAGGGTTGGCCGTTGTCATCCGAAATCGCGCCGTCCATCACACGCGCCAGTTCGTAGGCGGTTTGAATCATGCGAGCGTACGGCTCTTCTTTGCGGTCCACCTGTGGCACATCAAGTGACAAGGTGAGCTCATAAATGGCCGATTGCGTGGGGTCTTCTGACATCGCGGCTTGCGAGTCAAAGGTCAATCCCAAGATGGGTGGCAAGCCATGGACGTTGGCAGGCACCACCATGCGGCCTGGCAACACGCCAGCGATGAAGCCCAAGCGTGCAGCATTTTGATGCACGTAGCCAGGACTCCAGGCGGCCTTGGTGGCTTTGAGGGTGAAACTCAGTTGCGCGTCGTGGGCGCTGGCAAAGTTATCCAGCTCGCGAGCGCGACCAACTTCTTCCAGCATGTCTGGAAACTCGGGCGCGCCGTTGATGGCGTCGGCAAAGTTTTGTGTTTTGGTGACGAATTCAGAAAACTCAATTTCGTTCAACGGGCCAGTGCGATTGGCCAACTGGACGCCTGATTGAAACGCGCTGTAACGCAAACCATGGCGAGGTTGCTCCCACAAACCGGTGTCTGCATTGAGGCCTTCCACGCTGAAGAGTTTGCTGCCGACGCGGCGCGTCGCAGGTATGGCAGCCAAGGCGGCGTCACCT
>CAJBHE010000171.1 GCA_903952885.1 uncultured Burkholderiales bacterium | reverse complement strand
TCCATCAACTCAGTGCGGCCCTCATAGACCACGCCTGCCAAGTCGGTCACGTAAATGTTTTTACGGGGCATACCCATCTTGAGCAACAAGCCGAGACAAGCCAAGGCCGCAGCGCCAGCACCCGAAGTGACAAGCTTGACAGTTTTGATGTCTTTGCCTGCCACTTTGAGGCCGTTGATGATCGCCGCGCCCACCGTAATAGCCGTACCGTGCTGGTCGTCATGGAAGACGGGAATCTTCATGCGTTCGTGTAGCTTGCGCTCGACGTAGAAGCAGTCTGGCGCCTTGATGTCTTCGAGGTTGATGCCGCCGAAGGTGGGCTCGAGCGATGCAATGATGTCCACCAATTTGTCGAGGTTCTTCTCGTCAATCTCTAAGTCGAACACGTCGATGCCAGCAAACTTCTTGAACAAAACGCCCTTGCCTTCCATCACCGGCTTGGAGGCCAATGGACCAATATCTCCCAAACCTAGCACCGCTGTGCCGTTGGTGATCACGGCCACCAAGTTGCCACGGCTGGTGTACTTGAATGCGTTGTTGGGGTCTTTGACAATTTCTTCACAAGGAGCAGCGACGCCAGGAGAGTACGCCAAGGCCAAATCATGTTGGTTCACCAACTGCTTGGTGGCTTGAATCGACACTTTGCCAGGGGTGGGGAACTCGTGGTACTCAAGGGCTGCGCGGCGTAATTCAGCGCGCGCTTCGGCGCTGTTGTGAGAGGCGTTGGAACTCATTGAAATCTCCTTGTTATGCAAAAGGCGGCGTGCTTTGCAAAAGCACCACCGCCTTAGCTTGTGATTTCATTTTAGGCCTGTGTCTAGGGCACTTTATGCGTGGATGTGCTTATGCAGGTGGCAATGGTTTTTACTTATTCGCAAAAGCCAGTTTGATTGGCGTTGGCTGCCGCTTGACTGTGGGACGGTATGCGCTAGGGCTCACCGTCGCTGCGCGCCAGAATATCGCCTACGCGCACACCGCCCCACAACCAAGCTAGATGCTGGCGATAGAAGTATTTCGCATGAACTAGAGGATTGGGTGGGGAGGGGCCGCCCGACGCAATCGAGGCGTCAGACTCGGAGGAGGGCGGGCTCTCCCCAGCCAATCATCGCCACCACGCCAAAGAAATTAACCGCGCATCAACGCTTCTATTTCGTCAGCAACAACTGGCACGCCACGAGAAATCAACTCGCAGCCACCCGACGTGACGATGGCATCGTCTTCAATGCGAATGCCGATGTTCCAAAATGCCTCTGGCACATCGTCCGCAGGTCGAACATAGAGGCCAGGCTCGATGGTCAACACCATGCCCTCACGCAAGATTCGGCTGGGTCGGTTGACGATGGTTTCGCCCGACAACGGATCTATGCGCTCACTCGTTTGGCCCAACTCTGACGGCTCCACATAGCTGCCGCAGTCGTGCACATCCATACCCAGCCAATGGCTGGTGCGGTGCATGTAAAAAGAGAAGTACGCTCGCTTGTCGATCACGTCTTGTGCGTTGCCGTGTTTGGCTTTGTTCAACACACCCAGGTCTAACAAGCCTTGTGATAACACGCTGACGGCGGCGTCATGCGGGTCCACAAAACGCGCACCGGCTTTGGTGGCAGCCACCGCGGCGTCTTGGCTGGCCAACACCAAGTTGTAGAGGTCGCGCTGCGGGCCGGTGAATTTGCCATTGGCGGGGAAGGTGCGGGTGATATCTGAGGCATAGCCATCCAACTCGCAACCCGCATCAATCAACACCAACTCGCCATCGCTTACAGGCGCAGCATCGGCGCGGTAGTGCAGCACGCACGCGTTCGCGCCTGCCGCCACGATGGAGGTGTAGGCGGAAAACTGCGAACCGTGCCTACGAAACTCATGCAGTAACTCGGCATCCAAGTGGTATTCACGCACGTCTTGACCAGCACGCAACATGCGCGCGCTGGTTTGCATGGCGCGGATGTGAGCTTGGGCGCTGATTTGCGCGGCGCGACGCATCACGTCTAGTTCGTGCGCATCTTTGATCAGGCGCATTTCATCGAGTGGGCCGCAGGCGTCCCGTTGCTGCGATGGGCATTGCGCACCTGAACGCGCGCGGGCGCGCACAGCGTTGAGCCAGCCGTCCACGCGCGTTTCAAAACCTTTGTGCGTGGCGAAAGGGTACCAAACGGTGTGTTGGTTCTCCAGCAATCTAGGCAGCTGCTTGTCCAACTCGGCCACTGACACGGCGGCGGTCACACCCAGTGCAGTCACAGCAGCATCAGGCCCTAAACGAAAACCATCCCAAGTTTCGCGCTCCAAATCTTTGGGCTGGCAAAACAGCGTGCTACGGCCTGTGGCATCCAGCACCAACCAAGCGTTGGGCTCGGTGAAGCCGGTCAGGTAATAAAAGTAGCTGTCATGGCGGTACGCAAAGTCGCTATCGCGGTTGCGCGCATGTTCGCGCGCAGTAGGGATGATGGCCACGCCACCGTCGCCCAACTGTGCGGCCAAACGGGCGCGACGCGCGGCGTAAATGTGGGCGTTTGAAATCGCTTTTATCATGTCTTATCTTGTATGTTCAAGCAGCGTTGAGTTGCGCCAAGCGCTCGGGCGTGCCGACATCGGTCCACGCGCCTGTGTAGAGCGATGCGCTCACCATGTCATTGTCCATGGCTGCGCGCAGCATGGCGGCCAGTGGGGCTTTCACGCCATCCGGATTACCTGATTGAATGTCGCACCAAGCAGCTTCAAAGAAAGCGCGTTTGTACAAAGCAATGGTGCTGAAGGTGTAGCTGGGCGTCACTGAACCTTCGGCTGAGAAGGCCTCCAGAGTTAACTTTGGTAAGTTCAACGCCAAACCTTCGGCAGACAGACCAAAGTCGCCAGCCAGGTTGTGTTCGGGGTTGGGCACCAACCAAATGTGGGCAAGCTGGGTGCTGGCCTTGAAGCGCTCCAGCACTTCAGTCGCAAACTCAAAATCTGGCGCAAACACATCGCCCGCAGCCACCCAAAACACATCTGCCAGCTGAGGCAGCGCCCGCGCAATGCCACCGGCAGTTTCTAGCGCACCACCAAAGTCCACGCCTTCTTGGGAGTAGCGCAGGTTCAAGGGGGCTTGACCTGCCGTTTCAAAAACCGAGCCAAAGTGCTTCGGAATTTGCTCACCCAACCATGCGGTGTTGATAACCAAATGAGTTACACCACCACGCTGCAATCCCTGCATGGCCCATTGCATGAGGGCTTGGCCGCGAACGGTGAGCAAGGGTTTGGGCGTTGTGTCGGTGAGAGGGCGCATGCGTTCACCACGTCCTGCCGCCAATAAAAGGGCGGTGGCCAAGGGCGGCGATTGGGCCAAGTGGGCTGAACTGGTGCGATTTGTCATCACGTATCAGTGTAGCCAGCCAGCCGGGTTGGCTATTTGTCAAACATCTGTCACACGAACTCACGCAAGGGTAGGCAGGCTCGCTAAAATCGTGGTTTTCCCTCACACCCCACCGGAGCCGCCTGACATGGCAAACACCCAACAAATGGCCAGCGCAATCCGCGCCTTGGCAATGGACGCTGTACAACAAGCCAACTCAGGACACCCCGGAGCCCCCATGGGCATGGCCGACATGGCGGTGGCTTTGTGGGGCGACCACTTGCGTCACAACCCCAAGAACCCCCATTGGTTGAACCGCGACCGCTTTGTGCTGTCCAACGGCCACGGCTCGATGTTGATTTACGCACTGTTGCACCTCACCGGCTACGACTTGCCGATGGACGAGTTGAAAAACTTCCGCGTGCTACACAGCAAAACTGCTGGCCACCCCGAAGTGGGCGTGACGCCTGGCGTCGAAACCACCACCGGCCCCTTGGGTCAAGGCATCACCAATGCAGTGGGCATGGCACTAGCCGAAAAATTGTTGGCGTCAGAGTTCAACCGTGACGGCCACAACGTGGTCGACCACCACACCTTCGTATTCATGGGCGACGGCTGCTTGATGGAGGGCATCAGCCACGAAGCTTGTTCACTCGCAGGGGCGTGGAAGCTGAACAAACTCATCGCCTTGTACGACGACAACGGCATTTCCATCGACGGCCAGGTGGCCCCATGGTTTGCCGACAACACACCTGAGCGTTTCAAAGCCTACGGCTGGAACGTGATTGGCCCGATCAATGGCCACGACGCCGCAGTGATCAGCCAAGCCATCGCATCAGCAAAGCTGAGCACAGACAAACCCACACTGATTGTTTGCAAAACGAGCATCGGCAAAGGCAGCCCCAACCGCGCGGATACGGCCAAAGCCCACGGCGAACCTTTGGGCGCTGAAGAAATTGCATTGACCCGCGCAGCCATTCATTGGACTTACGCCCCGTTCGAAATGCCTAAAGAGGTGTACGCCGATTGGAACGCTGCCGCCAAAGGTAAGGTCCATGAAGCCGAGTGGAAAACCGCATTCGCCGCCTACAAAGCCGCACACCCCGCCTTGGCCAAAGAGTTGCTGCGCCGCATGGCGGGCGAGTTGCCCAAGAACTTTGCACAGACCGTGGTCGACACCGTCATTGGTGCCCACACAAAAGCTGAGACCGTGGCCAGTCGCAAGGCCAGCCAATTGGCTTTGGAGTCGTTCACCACTGCCCTGCCCGAACTCTTGGGTGGCAGTGCTGACTTGACTGGCTCTAACCTGACCAACACCAAGTCCACGCCCAACCTGCGCTTTGACGCTGCAGGCCATGTGGTGAAAAACGAAGCTGGCCAAGGCGGCCGCCATATCAACTACGGCGTACGCGAATTCGGCATGGCCGCCATCATGAACGGCGTGGCTTTGCACGGTGGTTTCATCCCTTACGGCGGCACGTTCCTGACGTTCAGCGATTACTCACGCAACGCCATCCGCATGGCTGCGTTGATGAAGCAACGCGTGGTGCATGTGTTCACCCACGACTCCATCGGCTTGGGCGAAGACGGCCCCACCCACCAATCCATAGAGCACGCGGCTTCGTTGCGTTTGATTCCCAACCTCGATGTGTGGCGTCCCGCTGACACAGCCGAAACCGCTGTGGCTTGGGCTGTGGCTTTGCAAAACACCAGCCGCCCAACCGCGCTGTTGTTGAGCCGCCAAAACCTGCCTTACTTGCCAAAAGGTGATGCGGCCGCGCACAAAACCGCTGGCGACATTTCTGGCCTCGACGCCATCAACAAAGGTGCTTACGTATTGGCCGAGCCAAGCGAAGTGGGCATGAAGAAAAAGGCGCAAGCCGTCATCATGGCCACCGGCTCTGAAGTGCAGCTGGCCATGAAAGCGCAAGCTTTGTTGGCCGAGCGCAAGATTGCCGTACGCGTGGTGTCTGTACCCAGCACCACCACGTTTGACCGCCAAAGCGTGGCCTATAAAGCTGCCGTCTTGCCCGCAGGCTTGCCGCGGATTGCTGTGGAAATGGGCTCAACCGACGGCTGGTGGAAATACGGCGTGTCCGCCGTGGTTGGCATCGACACCTACGGCGAATCTGCCCCAGCCCCTGTTTTGTTCAAACACTTTGGTTTCACGCCTGAAAACGTGGCCAACACCGTTGAAGTTGCGCTGAAAAAGCAAGCTTAACCACACCAGTTTTTAACTTCCTCCTCAAGGCTCCACATGACCATCAAACTTGGCATCAACGGTTTCGGCCGTATCGGTCGCTTGGCTTTGCGCGCTGCGCTGAAGCACGGCTACTCCGATATCCAAATCGTCGGCATCAATGACCCTAAATCATCTGACTACTTGGCTTACATGCTCAAGTACGACAGCGTTCACGGACGATTTGATGGCTCGGTGGAGCACACCGACGATGCGCTCATCATCAACGGTAAAAAAATCAAACTTTCCCACGAACGCGATGCGCACAACCTGCAGTGGGGCACCATGGGCGTGGACATCGTGCTCGAATGCACCGGCCACTACCTGACCGAATCCACCAGTCAAATGCACATCGCGGCAGGCGCGAAAAAGGTGGTCATTTCTGCACCATCCAAAGACAACGTGCCCATGTTTGTTTATGGTGTGAACCATAAGACATATGCGGGCGAAGCCATCGTGTCCAACGCGTCTTGCACCACCAACTGCTTGGCCCCTGTGGTCAAGGTGTTGAACGACAAGTGGGGCATCAAGCGTGGTTTGATGACCACCGTGCATGCAGCCACCGCCAGCCAAGCCACTGTGGACAGCTCGTCTCGCAAAGACTGGCGTGGTGGCCGAGGTATTTTAGAAAATATCATCCCATCCAGCACGGGCGCGGCTAAAGCAGTTGGCGTGGTGATTCCTGAAATCAAGGGCAAGATCACGGGCATGGCTTTTCGAGTGCCCACATCTGATGTATCTGTGGTCGATTTGACGGTCGAGTTGACCACCGAAGCCAGTTACGCTGAAATTTGCGCCGAGATGAAAGCGCAAAGCGAAGGTGCCCTCAAAGGCGTTTTGGGTTACACAGACGAAAAAGTGGTGTCCACCGACTTCCGCGGCGAGCCTTGTGCTAGTGTTTTTGACGCCACCGCAGGTATTGCTTTGGACAAAAACTTTGTCAAAATCATCGCTTGGTATGACAACGAATGGGGCTACGCCAAGCAGTGCTTGGAAATGGTTCGCGTCGTAGCCAAAAAGAAATAATTCTTTGAAAGACCTTCACTTAAAAGCGCCCAAGGGCGCTTTTTATCTGCCCGTCGCATTAACAATTTTACAAAGAGACTCATGTTTACTTTTCGCAATCTATTTTGACCAACCCTTGCATTTGGTGCATTTTTTGCTTACATCTGGTGCGATACACATAAATGGTTCAAATACGCACCAAATAAGTTCAATTTACTAAGGATTAGATATATGGATGCACACAAACAGGGCGCGGATGCTTTGTTCATTCTGTTAGGGGCCATCATGGTGCTTGCCATGCACGCAGGTTTCGCGTTTTTGGAACTCGGCACCGTTCGCCGCAAGAACCAAGTCAATGCGTTGGTCAAAATTTTGGTGGACTTCTGCGTATCCACGCTTGCCTATTTTGTGGTGGGTTACGGCGTAGCCTACGGCGCGAGCTTCATGATCGGCGCAGAATTTTTGGCCGACAAAAACGGTTACGAACTGGTGAAGTTTTTCTTCTTGCTCACCTTCGCCGCCGCCATTCCCGCCATTATCTCTGGCGGCATTGCAGAACGCGCCAAGTTTTGGCCACAACTGATTGCCACGGGCGTGATCGTGGGCTTCATCTATCCCTTTTTTGAGGGCATCGCATGGAACCAGCATTTTGGTTTTCAATCGTGGCTCAAAGCCGTGACGGGCGACGAGTTTCATGACTTTGCAGGCTCTGTGGTAGTTCACGCCGTGGGCGGCTGGATTGCTTTGCCCGCGGTGCTGCTGCTTGGCGCACGAAGCAACCGTTACCGCAAAGACGGTGCCATCTCTGCGCACCCGCCCTCCAGCATTCCGTTCCTCGCTTTGGGCGCATGGATTTTGATCGTCGGCTGGTTTGGCTTCAATGTGATGAGCGCGCAAACCCTCGACAAAATTTCTGGCCTCGTGGCTGTCAACTCGCTGATGGCGATGGTGGGCGGCACCTTGGTCGCGCTGATCGCTGGCAAAAACGACCCTGGCTTTGTCCACAACGGCCCCTTGGCTGGTTTGGTGGCGGTGTGCGCGGGCTCAGACTTGATGCATCCCATAGGCGCGTTGGTGGTAGGTGCTGTGGCGGGTGGCATTTTTGTGATGATGTTCACGCTCACCCAAAATAAGTGGCGCATTGACGACGTGCTGGGCGTGTGGCCCTTGCACGGCTTGTGCGGCACGTGGGGCGGCATTGCAGCCGGCATTTTTGGCACTCAAGCTATGGGTGGCTTGGGAGGCATCAACGTCACGGCCCAATTGGCAGGCACAGCCTTGGGCGTGGTGTGGGCTTTGATCGGTGGCCTTGTGGTCTACGGCGTGCTGAAAATGACCACGGGCTTGCGCATGAGCCAAGAGGAAGAGTTCGAAGGCGCCGACCTGACAATTCACAAAATCACCTCATCACCCGATCGTGAGGCCAGCTGGTAAGCCACACCAAGTGTGGTTTTTCAGCCATACCCTAGCTTTTATACAGGTAAACGCTTGGATGTTTAACAAACTTGTGCTCCATAATGATTGCGACTTTATAAATGCGAGCCATTTAATAGGTTTGTTTGGTGATCGGTCAGTTTCGGTTCGGGACTCCATCGCTTTGTTTTTGTGTTTTAAGGAGTCCCTTTCATGGGCAACAAACTGTACGTCGGCAATTTGCCATATTCAGTGCGCGACAGCGATCTCGAGCAGTCATTTGGACAGTTCGGTACTGTGACCAGCGCGAAAGTCATGATGGAGCGTGACACGGGCCGCTCTAAAGGTTTTGGTTTTGTCGAGATGGGAAGCGATGCCGAAGCTCTTGCAGCCGTTGAAGGCATGAACGGTGCACCTTTGGGCGGCCGAAGCTTGGTGGTGAACGAAGCTCGCCCCATGGAACCACGCCCTCCCCGCTCAGGCGGTTTTGGCGGTGGCGGTGGCGGTGGCTACGGCGGTGGTAGCCGCGAAGGCGGTGGCGGCGGCGGTTTCCGTAGCCCCTACGGCGGTGGTGGTGGTCGTGAAGGCGGCGGCGGCGGCGGTTAT
>CAJBHE010000170.1 GCA_903952885.1 uncultured Burkholderiales bacterium | reverse complement strand
TGATGAGGTCTAAGCTCGCTTCGGTCCAGCTAAAGCCGACTTGCAGTGCGGCTGTGGCAATGCCGATTTTTTCGACGCTGCCTTCGAATTCGGCCAACGATTCAAATGTGGGCGGGCTGACGTTGGACGAACGCAAGAAGTCGAGCAGGCTTTCGCGGCGGCCATCGCTCTCGGCCAAGATGAGCAAGCGGTTGGCTGTTTTTCCCGCGTGCGCTTGAAGCTTTTGCAGCGGGTCTGCCGCGCCGCGCAACACGGTGAGGTCGGGCAGGGTTTGGGCAAACGCGTTGTCAATCACGTCTGTCACGTTCGGGCGCAGCGCAAATTGCGCGTAGCTGTTGGCCGAGGCGTAAAACTGTTCGGCGCTTAAAAACAAATTGGCTGGTGGTAGCGCAGGACGCTCGGGGTCGCCTTGCACCAAACGATAGCGGTCTTGCGTGTCTTGCCAAAAGCGTTGGAACACTGGCTCTAAGTCGCCGTGCAATACGACCGTGGCAGACGCGCCGAGGTAGTCAAACACCGTGGCGGTTTCTTCAAAGAACAAGGGCAAGTAGTACTCAATACCAGCCGTGGCCACGCCGTTGCCAATGTCTTTGTAGATGCGGCTTTTGGTCGGGTCACCATCAAGCATTTCGCGCCAACGGTTGCGAAACAGCGCTCGCGCAGCATCGTCCATCGGGAACTCGCGGCCGGGCAGTAAACGAACTTCGGGCACGGGGTAGAGGCTGCGTTGGCTGTCGGGGTCGAAGGTGCGGATGGAGTCGATTTCGTTGTCAAACAAATCGACGCGATAGGGCACGAGTGAGCCCATTGGGAACAGATCAATCAACCCACCACGCACGGCGTACTCACCGGGACTGACCACTTGCGTGACATGCGTGTAGCCCGCCAGCGTGAGCTGAGATTTGAGTTTGGCTTCGTCTAGCGCTTGCTTGACCTTGAAATGAAAGGTGTAGCCTGCCAGGAAGGCAGGCGGAGCCAAGCGATACAGCGCGGTGGTGGCAGGAATCAGCACCACATCGGCATCGCCCTGCGAGATGCGCCACAAGGTGGCCAAGCGTTCGCTAATCAGATCTTGGTGGGGTGAGAAGCTGTCGTAGGGCAGTGTTTCCCAGTCGGGGAAGAGCACGCAGCGCAAGTCGGGGGCGAAGAACGCCATTTCGTCTTGCAGGCGCTGGGCATCCACCGCATCGGCGGTGATGATGGCAACACGTTGTTGTTTGGCTTTTTCGCGCGAGCCCAGCTGTGCGAGCAGCAATGCGTCCGCAGAGCCGGCAGGGCGGGGCATGGCAAATCGTTTGCCGGGACTCAAAGAGGGCAGGTGCATTGGGGTAATTCTAGAATGGGGGCTGAGCTTTCTATTTGCTGAGGCTCAAACCTATTCAATGTCCTTACACACACCTACCCCTATTCGTTTTTTCGCTGTCATTCCCTGTGCGGGGTTTGGTAGCCGTGCGGGCACGGCCATGCCTAAGCAATACCAGGACATTGGGGGTTTGCCGCTTGTGGTGCATACGCTCAAGGTCTTTGCAGGCGTCTCACGCATGGCACAAGGTGTGTTGGTGTTGGCTCCTGATGATGTGCATATGGAGGG
>CAJBHE010000169.1 GCA_903952885.1 uncultured Burkholderiales bacterium | reverse complement strand
GTCAGGCCCCAGTCGCGGCAGGTTTGTGCCACACGCACCGATCCGGCCATGGTCCAAAAGTGGGGGTCGGCCAAGGGGATGTCCACGCTTTGCAGCGACAGCGAGTGCACCATTTGCCGCCAGTCGGTGGCCACCATGTTGGTAGCAGTGGGCAAGCCGGTTTCACGGCGAAACTCGGCCATCACTTCGCGCCCACTGAAGCCTTCTTCCGCACCGCAAGGATCTTCGGCATAGGCCACCACACCTCGCATGTCGCGCATCAAGCGCACAGCATCTTTGAGTAGCCAACCGCCATTGGGGTCGAGCGTGATGCGCGCATCGGGGAAACGTTGATGCAAGGCGGTGACGGCTTCGATTTCTGCTTCACCCGCTAATACGCCGCCTTTGAGTTTGAAGTCGTTGAAACCATATTTCTCGCGCGCAGCTTCAGCCAAGCGCACCACGGATTCGGGTGTCATGGCTTTTTCGTTGCGCAAGCGAAACCACGCGTTGTTGGCTTCGGGTTCGCTGCGGTAGTGCAGGTCAGTTTGGTTGCGGTCACCAATGAAGAATAAGTAGCCCAACATCTCCACCGAGCTGCGCTGCTGGCCTTCGCCTAAAAGTGCAGCCACAGGCATATTCAGGTGTTGACCTAGCAAATCGAGCATGGCCGATTCCACCGCTGTGACGGCATGGATGGTGGTACGCAAATCGAAAGTTTGTAAGCCGCGCCCGCCCGCATCGCGGTCTGCAAAACGCATGCGCATGGCGTTGAGTACAGCTTGTACATTGCCAAGACTTTGGCCAACCACCAATTCTGTGGTGTCTTGCAATGTGGCGCGAATTTTTTCACCGCCTGGCACTTCGCCAACGCCTGTGCGACCGGCGTTGTCGGTGAGGATGAGCAGGTTGCGCGTGAAGTAGGGTCCGTGTGCGCCAGATAAATTCATCAACATGCTGTCTTGGCCCGCAACGGGGATGACGCGCAATTGGGTGATGACGGGAGAGGTATGAGGCATGAAGTTATTGTTCGCCAACTTAGTCGGCTTTGATGTTGCGTGAGTCGATTAATTTTTTCCACCGTGAGAACTCAGACGCTTGGTAAGCAGTGAATTGTTCGGGCGTGTTGGCCACGATCTCAAAGCCTAAATCCAGTAGTTTGGTTTTGACTTGTGGGTCATTCAAACCCGCTACGATCGCAGAATGAAGTTTGGCTTTGATGTCTGCGGGCAAGCCTTTGGGGGCTGCTACGGCTTGCCATGAATACACATTGGCTTCTTTGATGCCTAACTCTTCGAGAGAGGGCACATTGGGCAATAGCGGCGAACGCTTGGCGCTGGTGATGGCGAGCGCACGCAATTTGCCTGACAAGATTTGCGGCATGGCGGTGTTGATATTCATGAACGATGAGTCCACTTGCGCGCCGAGTAAATCAGTCATCACAGGCCCGCCACCTTTGTAGGGCACATGGATGCCCGTGGTGTTGGTTTGCAACCAAAACAACTCGGCTGTGAGGTGATCGCTGCTGCCGTTGCCAGAGGATGCAAAGGTCATTTTGTTGGGATTGGCTTTGAGAAATGCAATCACCTCGGACATCGACTTGTGGGGTGAGTTGGCTGGCACCACCAACACGTTGGGGGCTTGCACCGCGATACTGATGTAATCGAAGTCTTTCAAGGCGTCATACGGCACTTTGGCCAGCAGATGGGGTGCGATGACATAGGGGCCAAGGGACGAGACCAAGAGGGTGTGGCCATCGGCAGGCGCCCGCGCCACAAAGCCTGCACCGATCGTGCCAGTGGCCCCAGCTTTGTTGTCGGTGATGAAGGTCCCGCCGAGTTTTTCTTGCAGCTTAGGCGCCAAGGTGCGTGCGATTAAATCAGTCGCGCCGCCCGGAGGGAAGGGGACCACTAGGGTCACAGGTTTGTCTGGCCATGCGTGGGCAGAGGCAGCCAGCAGCAGGCAGGCGGTGAGTGCAAATAATGAACGTCTAATTTTTAACATGCTGCGGCGCCTCGCGTGTTGGTGTAGATGGCATAGACCGAATGGCTACTGGCCATAAGTAGGCGGTTGTGCTTAGCACCACCAAAGCACAGGTTGGCGCAACGCTCTGGCAGGTGGATATGGCCAATTGCCGTGCCATCGGGTGCAAATACACGCACACCGTCGAGCTCTTCGGGCTTGGCGTGTATCGAGCCATCACTGCCCCAGCCACACCAAATGTTGCCTTCTATGTCCACTGCGATGCCGTCTAAGGCGCCTGGCCCCTGGGCGTCGATCGCCAAGCGTTTATGGCTCAGTGCACCGCTGGCATCCACGTCATACGCCCATACTTTGCGATGCGGTTTTGCTCGGCTTTCTACCAAATACAACACCGACTCGTCGGGAGAGAAAGCCAATCCATTAGGGCCTTCAATGTCGGTGAGCACTTGTTGCAGTTCGCCATTCTTGGGGTTGATTCGGTACAACGCATGTGGCAGTTCGGCAGGGGCTACATCGCCCTCCCAATCACCTGAGATGCCAAAGGGTGGATCAGTGAACCACACAGAACCATTGCGTTGGCAGACGATGTCGTTGGGTGAATTCAAACGTTTGCCATTAAACGCATCGGCCAGCACGGTGATAGAGCCATCGTATTCGGTGCGGGTGATGCGTCGTGTTTGATGCTCGCATGTCAGCAAGCGGCCTTGTGCATCGCGCGTGAGACCGTTGGCGTTGTGAGATGGCGAACGAAATTCACTCACGGCTCCTGAGGCATCGTCCCAACGCAAGATACGGTTGTTGGGAATGTCAGAGACCAGCAAGTAGCGGCCATCGCCAAACCAAACAGGTCCTTCTGCCCAACGCAAGCCCGTGGCCAGTTGCTCAACGCTAGCGCTGAACAAACGCAGCTTTAAAAATCTATCATCCAATACTTCGACGCGTGGGTCTGGATAGCGGGCGTTGGTTTCAAAAGCAATCGCAGGTCCAGCGTTCATGGTGTTATTTCAAAATCAAGTTAGGTAGCCACATTGTGAATGCTGGCACGTAGGTGACCAGCATCAAGGCAGCGATC
>CAJBHE010000168.1 GCA_903952885.1 uncultured Burkholderiales bacterium | reverse complement strand
TTGCGTTTGCCCACAGCAGCCACGATCACGTCGGCTTGCAGGGTGAGTGCTTTGAGGTTTTGGGTGCGCGAATGCGCCACGGTCACGGTGGCATCTTTTTGCAGCAGCATGAGCGCCATGGGTTTGCCCACGATGTTGCTGCGGCCAATCACCACGGCGTGTTTGCCTTTCAGGTCGTAGCCAATGCTCTCCAGCATCTTCATGCAGCCATAAGGCGTGCACGGCCAAAAGCCTGGCATACCGGTCATCAACGCGCCGGCGCTGGCGATGTGAAAACCGTCCACGTCTTTGGCGGGGCTGATGGCTTCGATCACTTTTTGCGCGTCGATATGGGCAGGTAAGGGCAGTTGTACCAAGATGCCGTGAATGCTGTCATCGTGGTTGAGTGCTTCTACGCGGGCCAACAAATCGGCCTCGGTCATGGTGGCTTCGTATTTCTCAAGGACCGAGTGCAAGCCCGCGTCTTCACAAGCCTTCACTTTGTTGCGCACATACACCTGGCTGGCTTGGTTGTCGCCCACCAGCACCACGGCCAAGCCTGGTGTCAAACCTTTGGCCTTCAAGGCGGCCGTGTCTATGGCCACTTGGGTTCGCAGTTGTTTGGATAGGGCGTTGCCGTCAATGAGTTGTGCGGTCATGGTCTTGATTAAATAGAGGAAATTTAGAATTGAAAACGCCCGCGTTGAACGGGCGTTGTGGATGCGTTCGTGCGATGATGGGTTCAGCGCGAAACGGATTGGCTTTAAGCCTTGGGAGCGTTTTGTCCGAGGGCTGTTTTCAGCAAGTCGGCCACGGTGTTGGCATTGAGCTTTTCCATGATGTTGGCGCGGTGCGCTTCCACAGTTTTAATGCTGATACCCAAGTCGTCTGCAATTTGCTTGTTCAAGCGGCCGGCCACAATGCGCTCTAGCACTTGGGCTTCACGGGTGGTCAGCTTTGCCATCAAAGCGTCGCGGCTGGCGGCTTGCAGGGATTCAGCAAAGGCGGTGGTGGCTTGGGCCAGCATGCGCTCGACCAAGGTGACCAAAGCGGTTTCGTCAAAAGGCTTTTGGATGAAGTCCATCGCGCCTTTTTTCATGGTGTCTACGGCCATAGGCACGTCGCCGTGGCCGGTGATGAACACAATGGGCAGAGGAGACTTGCGCCCTACCAAACGGTCTTGCAGCTCCAGGCCTGTCATGCCACCCATACGGATGTCCACAATCAAACAGGCAACTTCGCGTGGGTCATAGCGGCTCAGAAAAGTTTCGGCGGAGTCGAAGCAACGAACACGGTAGTCTTTGCCCTCTAACAACCATTGCAATGAATCGCGAACTGCCTCGTCGTCATCGACAACATAGACCGTACCTTTTTTGGGAATCAAGCTCATCAATAAAACTCCAACCTATCGGACCGGTATCCAGAAGGAAAAGCGGCAGCCCGTTATTTCATCAGCATTGTAGAGGTTCTCAGCTTTCATGCGCCCTTGATGGGATTCAACGATGGAGCGGCACAAATTCAGGCCAATGCCCATGCCTTCGGACTTGGTGGAGAAGAAGGCTTCATACAAACGCTCCATCACTTCGGGCTGCAGGCCACGGCCTGAGTCGGTGACAGAAAACTCAATCACATCTTGTTCCTCTTCCTTGCGGGGCAGCACTTTCAGCTCGACATCGCGCCGGGTGAGGGGGCGCTGCGCGATGTCAATGGACTCGGCAGCGTTACGCATCAAATTCACAAGCACTTGCTCAATCAATATCGGGTCGACATGGACAGCGGGCAGGGGTGAGGCGACCACTTGGCTCAGGCGCACCTGTCGCCGACGCATCTCAATACCGGCCAATTCCACGGCTTCGCTCACCATGGCTGCCACATCGGATGGCGTGCGATTGGGTTCGCTGCGTTTGACAAAGGTGCGTATGCGCTGAATGATTTGCCCCGCGCGTTGCGCTTGGTGTGCGGTTTTTTCCAAGGCCTTGAGTAAATCTTCTTCACTCAAGTTGTTGGCCTTGATGCGCGAGACCATACCGCTGCAATAGTTGTTGATGGCGGTCAGCGGTTGGTTCAATTCGTGGGCCACGCTGGACGCCATTTCTCCCATGGTGATCAAGCGGCTGGCCGATTGTGCGCGTTCAGCTTGTGCCTGTGCCTGTTCTTCCGCTTGGCGGCGTGCGGTGATGTCTGAGGCAATCACCATTTGTGCCAAACGGCCATCCACCCAATTCAGGTAGCGCGAGCGCACTTCCAGCCATTTGCCAAGCTCGGGCAAGTAAATTTCTGCGTTTTCTGCCTTGGACTCAGTCATGCCCTCGGTGGGCAAGCCCATCAAAGCATCGTCTTGGTCTTGGGCGTCGTCGTCGGCAGCTTCTGACACAGACAAGCTGCGGGGTTGACCTGCTTGTGTCACCAGGCTCAAGTGGCCTTGCGTGTTGGTGGCAAACCACTGGCGATATAACTTATTGGCAAACAACAACTCTTTACTGCCAAGGGGAGCCACGGACACAGAAGCGTCCAAACCTTCCAACACAGTGGTGAAGCGGTCGTGTGCGGCAGAGAGCTGTTCTCTTATGCGGTTAGGTTCGGTGATATCGGTCATCGACGTCATCCACCCCGTTTGTTGGCCGCGCGCATCGACCAACGGTGACACATACAAACGGGCATCAAAAACCTCGCCGCTGCGACGTTTGACACGTACCTGAAAGCCGCTGCTGGTGGTTTCTCCCTTGAGCTCTTGGGCCAGTTTTTGTTCCAAAGTTTCACGGTCTTCCTCTGGCCAATAGGGGAAGGGAGGGGTGCGTCCCACCAATTCTTCTTCGGTCCAGCCGGTCATTTGGCAAAAAGCAGCATTGACATAGGTGATGCGTCCTTTTAGGTCCATCGCTCGCATCCCAGTCAGGATCGAGTTTTCCATGGCCCGCCGAAAGTTAGTCTCGGCAATTAATGCTTGTTGCACTTGTACCCGGCGGCGTGTGTGGCGCCAAGTGCCAATTAACATCCAAGCTGTCATGGCACTGAGTGTCACAACTAGCCAAAACACACCGTTTCCTACCAAGCCTGTGGACGTGCGATAGGCCTGTGCGTGCAATGACAATTCGTAGCCCATTGGGGTGATGGGCACGCCGTATTCGTTACTTTGGAATAGCCAAGGCACAACCTCGGTCACCTTGGGCTTTGACGAGTTCGCTTGTCCAGCTAGTACTTGGTTACTTGCATCGCGCAACGACACAGCATAGCGCTCTGCCACTTCATTGGGTACTGCAAAACGCATCATGCCTTCCATACTGTATTCAGCAATTACCAAGCCTATGAACTTGCCACGGTTGTAGATCGGCACATGCAGTTGCAAATATGAATTGGGGTTATTTGGAGGATTCTTTTCTAAAACGGGATGGGAATAAACCGGTTGTTGAAGTTCACGCGCAAGTTGAAAGGTGTTCAGTGTTTCTGAGTGTGTAATGACTTGGTTGGTTTCGAGTGCCATTATTGTTTTGCTGCTTGGGCTAGCGTTGGTGGCTAGCACACGCAGCGTGGTGTTCACCCATGTCAGGCTTGCCATTTCTGGGCTTTGAATCAAGATGGCTTTGGCTTCTCTCATGAAGTTTTTTTGCACGGTTTCCCCATCGGA
Organism: uncultured Burkholderiales bacterium; assembly: GCA_903952885.1. Classification (GTDB taxonomy): domain Bacteria; phylum Pseudomonadota; class Gammaproteobacteria; order Burkholderiales; family Burkholderiaceae_C; genus Limnohabitans. Next base: position 2,183 of record CAJBHE010000168.1, on the reverse strand, counting down.
GATGCTTCGTGCCAAGCGCATGACTTGCTCTTGTTTGTCTATCAGTCGCAGCCGCATGCGTTGTTGAGCGTATTCCACATCTCTGCGAACAACTTCTTGTTCGCGTTCGAGTTCTTCGTAACGCAAGTACCAAAACGCGGTGGTAATAGCGGTCATAAACAACACCACAGCGGCAAGTGGAGCCATGAAAGCAAAGCTGTCTTGGCGGGTCGGTGTTTGCTCGCGCCACCAGTTTCGCCACAGGCTAACCAGAGGTTGAAATGACAGGGCCTTAGATGGTGTGTTCATGTGTTCAGAGTTTATGCGCGAGTCAAAACCACGCTCTGAATTAAATACAAAATTTCACAATGAGGAATCATTGACCGCTATTTGAAATTATGAAAATGTGTGAGAAACTGCTTACATTCGAGTGAAAACAAGTGCAACAAGAGGAGACAAGCATGTCAGCACAACCAAACGACCTGTCCACCGACGTCGACAGGCAAGAAACGCGTGAATGGATGGATGCTTTGTCGGCTGTCATTCATGCAGAGGGGCCCGAACGTGCGCATTTCCTCTTAGAGCAACTGCTCGAACACGCCCGCGAGAACAGCATCGACATGCCGTTCTCAGCCACTACCGGTTACGTCAATACGATCGAGCCCGACCAAGAAGCCCATTGCCCTGGCAACATAGAAATTGAAGAGCGTCTGCGCGCTTACATGCGCTGGAATGCGATGGCGATGGTGGTCAAAGCCAACCGCCACCACCCAGTTGATGGCGGCGACTTGGGCGGCCATATTGGCTCCTTCGCTTCATTGGCCCATATGTTTGGTGCGGGCTTTAATCACTTCTGGCACGCTGAAAATGAGAACCACGGTGGCGACTGCTTGTACATCCAAGGCCACGTGTCACCCGGCGTGTATGCCCGTGCCTACCTTGAAGGTCGTTTGACCGAAGAGCAGTTGCTCAATTTCCGCCAAGAGGTGGATGGCAAAGGCTTGTCCAGCTACCCACACCCCAAACTCATGCCTGAGTTTTGGCAGTTCCCAACAGTCTCGATGGGCTTGGGCCCACTGATGGCGATCTACCAAGCTCGCTTTTTGAAGTACCTGCACGCCCGTGGCATTGCCAACACCGAGAACCGCAAGGTGTGGGTGTTCTGCGGCGACGGCGAAATGGACGAGGTGGAATCGTTGGGCGCTATCGGTTTGGCTGCGCGTGAGAACCTCGACAACCTGATCTTCGTGGTCAACTGCAACTTGCAACGCTTGGATGGCCCAGTGCGTGGCAACGGCAAGATCGTGCAAGAGCTCGAAGGCGAGTTCCGCGGTTCTGGCTGGAACGTTATCAAACTTCTGTGGGGTAGCGAGTGGGACAAACTGTTGGCCCGAGACAAAGATGGTGCTTTGCGCAAGATCATGATGGACACCCTGGACGGGGACTACCAAGCCTTCAAAGCCAACGACGGCGCTTATGTGCGCAAGCATTTCTTCGGCCGCGACCCGCGTACCCTTGAGTTGGTGTCGCACCTGACCGACGACGATATTTGGAACTTGAAGCGTGGCGGTCACGACCCACAAAAGGTCTATGCGGCTTATCACGAAGCCGTCAATCACAAAAATCAACCTACCGTGTTGCTGATCAAAACCGTCAAAGGTTTTGGCATGGGCAAAGCGGGCGAGGGTAAGAACACGGTGCACCAAACCAAGAAGCTCACGGATGACGACATCAAGTACATGCGTGACCGCTTCAACATCCCCATCCCAGACAGCGAGCTGTCCAAGATTCCGTTTTACAAGCCTGCCGACGACACGCCCGAAATGCGTTATCTGCACGAGCGCCGCAAGGCCTTAGGTGGCTACTTGCCACACCGTCGCGTCAAAGCAGAAGAGCATTTCACTGTGCCCGCCATCGAAACCTTCAAGGCGGTGATGGAGCCCACAGCCGAAGGCCGTGAAATTTCGACCACCCAAGCCTATGTGCGCTTCCTCACGCAGCTCTTGCGTGACCAAGCTTTGGGCCCACGCGTGGTGCCTATTCTTGTGGACGAAGCCCGTACCTTTGGTATGGAGGGTTTGTTCCGTCAAATCGGTATTTACAACCCAGCAGGTCAGCAATACACACCGGTCGATAAAGACCAAGTGATGTACTACAAAGAAGACAAAGCTGGCCAAATCTTGCAAGAAGGCATCAACGAAGCT
>CAJBHE010000167.1 GCA_903952885.1 uncultured Burkholderiales bacterium | reverse complement strand
TTGAGCGAAAGCAGCTCTTTCACGGTGCGTTTGTTGATCTCCTCTTGGAAGGCATTGCGCACGACACGCGCCAACTGCGCAGCGCCGGCGTTTTCATCCAAACCCACGTTGCGGAAGTATTGCGAGGGGTCGGTGATACGCCAACGGGCATACCAGTCAATCACCACACGCTGCTTTTCAGCGGTGAGCATGGGCTCGGTGTCTGCATTGTCAAGCGTAAGCAAACGCTTGTCGATATAGCTGACATTTTGGAAGGGTGGCGGCAACTTGAAATTCAAGCCGGGCTCTGTGATAACGCTCTTAATTTGACCGAAAGAATACACCACGCCAAATTGGCGCTGATCCACCACAAAGAGTGTCGAGCTCAGCAGCGCCAAAGCGACGAACCCAGAGGAAATATAAAAACCAATTTTGTTTTGTTGCATGTTCTTATTCCCTATCAACGGCCATCACGGTCGCGTGAGCGACCGTCGCGTGCGCGGACATCTGCCGCAGGAACGCTTGGGTTGTTGGCGGCATTGTTTTGCGCAGCATCTGAAGTTGCGGCAGGCGCTATGGCATTGGCTTGGCCAGCTTGTTGAATGATTTTGTCCAAGGGCAAATACAACAAGTTAGAACCTTGCTTGGTATCCACCAAGACCTTGGTGGTGTTGCTGTAAATTTGCTGCATGGCATCGATGTACAAACGGTCACGCATGACTTGCGGGGCCTTTTGGTATTCAGTCACCAAGGATTTGAAGCGTTGTGCGTCACCCTCAGCTTGGGCCACGATGCGCGCTTTGTAACCATCAGCTTCTTGCTTCAAGCGGGAGGCAGCGCCCACGGCGCGTGGCACAACGTCGTTGGCATAGGCTTCGGCTTCATTCTTGGCGCGTTCGCGTTCTTGGCCTGCTTTGAGTACATCGTCAAAAGCGGCTTGCACTTGCTCTGGGGGGCGCACGCCGCCTTGCTGCAAGTTGATGCCCACCACTTCGACGCCTACTTTGTATTGGTCGAGGATAGCTTGCATGATGGTGCGAATGCGCGGGCCAATTTGGTCACGCTCGTCAGACATGGCGGCATCCATCTTCATCTTGCCCACCACCTCGCGCACCGCGGTTTCGGCGGCTTGCACCACGGTGTCGGTTGGATTCTTGGTTTCAAACAGATAAGCACGTGCATCAGTCAAACGGTATTGCACGGCAAATTTGATTTCAAGGATGTTTTCGTCTTCGGTCAACATGGCTGACTCGCGAAGGCCCGTCGACTTGACGATGGTGTCACGGCCCACATCGACTGAGCGAATTTGCGTCACAAACACCAGCTCTTGACGCTGAAACGGGTAAGGCAAACGCCAGTTGAAACCTGCGCCCACAGTGGAGTGGTAACGGCCAAACTGGGTGATGACAGCTTGCTGGCCCTCTTGAACAATGAAAAAGCCGGTGCTCAACCAAATGACCAAGATCACTGCGCCAATCAACCCCAGACCCAATCGCGGGAATTTGAAATTAGGACCGAAGGGCCCACCATTGTTATTCGGTGGCTCAGAGCCGCCCTTTTTGTTGCCAAACAAACCTGAGAGCTTGGCGTTGAAGTCGCGCCACAGTTCATCTAAATCAGGTGGACCACCTGCGCCTGCTGGCGGGCGCTTGGATTCTTCTTGAGGCTTTTGGTTTTCGCTGGAAGGCGGAACTGATTGATTGCCATTGGGGTCAAAAGTGGGGTTTCCATCTTTGTCTCGGCCCCATCGGCCATCGTTGAGGTTGAACATGCCGAGCAGTCGCGCGCGCCAAGATTTGGGGCTAACCGTGTGGGTGTTGAAGTTCATGCGCATGGTTGTTTTATCTCTGAAGTCTTCGATTGTGCCTAAGGATTCAGGCCTGATTCCAATTCCTGCGAATTTGCATGGTCTTCGGGCAAAGTGGACACGGCTTCTTGAGCCAAAAACTCACGCAAAGCAGCCAAACCTTCCCCGGTTTGGGCGCTTACAAAGAAACGAGGCACGCTAAGTCCATCCACGGTGTAGTGGTCGTTCAACTGCAGGGGGCGAGTTTCGGGACTCATGGCGTCTAGCTTGTTGAACACCAAAACCTGCCGCACTTCAGCCGCACCAATCTCAGCCAAAACCTTGTGCACCTCGACCATTTGCTCGGGGTAGTTGGTGTTCGAAGCATCCACCACATGCATCAACAGCGTGGCATCGGCCGCTTCTTGTAACGTGGCTTGAAACGCGTCAATCAAGCCGTGTGGCAAATCACGGATGAAACCCACCGTGTCTGACAGCGACACCGAGCGACCCGTGCCATCGGCATGGCCCAAATACAGCTGACGCGTGGTGGTGTCGAGCGTGGCAAACAGTTGGTCGGCGGCATACGCGCGGGCTTTGACCAAGGCGTTGAACAAGGTGGACTTTCCCGCGTTGGTATATCCGACCAACGAAATAGTGAAGGCATCACGACGGTTGCGCTGTCGACGCTGGGTACTGCGCTGCTTTTTCACTTTGTCCAAACGCTCTTTGGTGCGCTTGATTGAATCGTTGATCATGCG
>CAJBHE010000166.1 GCA_903952885.1 uncultured Burkholderiales bacterium | reverse complement strand
GTCATAAGAGTTTTTTCAGTTGATACAGCGCGTCCAACGCATCGCGTGGACTGAGTTTGTCGGGGTCGATCTCGGCCAACTTGGCTTGCAGTGGGCTCGGGCCCACATCGTCTTGCAAGGGCGGTGGCGCGAACAGATCGACTTGCGGCTTTGACGCGTCAGCTCCTGCTTCAAGCGAGGCCAAGGCATGGCGGGCGTGACTGAGTACCGCGTTAGGCATGCCTGCCAAGCGAGCCACTTGAATGCCGTAGCTGCGGCTGGCGGGGCCGGGTTGAATTTCGTGCAAGAACACAATGCTTGCTCCGCTCTCGGCCGCACTCACATGCACGTTCAACGCCGCGCGGTGCTTGGCGGGGAACTCAGTGAGCTCAAAGTAATGCGTGGCAAACAGCGTGAAGGCTTGGGTTTTGTCGTGCAAGTGCGTGGCAATGCCGCTGGCCAAGGCCAAGCCGTCAAAGGTGGATGTGCCTCGGCCAATCTCATCCATCAACACCAAGCTGTGCGGCGTGGCGGCGTGCAAGATTTGCGCGGCCTCTGTCATCTCGAGCATGAAAGTGGATTGCGCATTGGCCAAATCGTCGGCAGCGCCAATGCGGGTGTGGATGGCGTCAATCGGGCCTAAGCGGCACGCCGTGGCTGGCACGTGGCTGCCAATGCTGGCCAGCAACACGATGATGGCCACTTGGCGCATGTAGGTCGACTTACCGCCCATGTTGGGGCCGGTGATGACTTGCATGCGGTGCAGGTGGCCCAGCCGCGTGTCGTTGGCAATGAATGTTTTGGCTGCGCCGCCAGCCACCACGCCATGCGTTTCGGCCAAGCGGGCTTCGACCACGGGGTGGCGGCCTTGCTCGATTTCAATGCACGGCGTTTTGACAAACTCAGGCGCGCACCAACCCAACGTGAGCGAGCGTTCGGCCAAGGCGCACAGTGCGTCTAGCGTGGCCACGGCTTGCGCCAAGCGGGTGAGGGCGGGCACGAATTGCTGCAAGGTGTCGAGCAGTTGCTCGAACAAAAACTTCTCGCGTGCCAAGGCGCGCTCTTGGGCGCTGAGGGCTTTGTCTTCAAAGGCTTTGAGCTCGGGCGTGATGAAGCGCTCGGCGTTCTTCAAGGTTTGGCGGCGCGTGTAGTCGGCGGGTACTTTGTCGATCTGGCCTTGCGTGACCTCGATGTAAAAACCATGCACTTTGTTGAACTGCACACGCAAGTTGGCAATGCCGGTGCGTTCGCGTTCGCGGGCTTCGAGTTCGAGCAAAAAGCCGTCGCAGTTGTTTTGAATAGCGCGCAGTTCGTCAAGGTCAGCGTCGTAGCCGTGGCCGATGACACCACCATCGCGCACCAAGACGGCTGGCTCGGGCAGCAAAGCGCGTTCGAGCAATGCACCGCATTCGGGCGGCACGCCCATGTCTTGGGCGATCTGCACCAGAAGCGTGGGCGGCAAACCGCTCTGCTGCGTGTCCCCCGCTCGCTGCGCGAGCTCCTCCTTGACCTCCGCAGAGCGGTCTACCACCCCCGCTTTTGGTGAGGTAGGAATGAGCGGCTGAATGCGCAGCGCTTTCTGTAGCGCTTGACCCAGCGACACCAGTTCACGCGGACGCACTTGGCGCAGCGACACGCGGGCGCTGATGCGCTGCACATCGCCCGAGCCTTTGAGGGCCTCACGCAGCACTTTGTAGCTTTGGGTGCTCTTGTCTTGCAGCGCTTCAATGGCAGCCAAGCGGTGCATGGCTTGCGTGCGGTCGCGCTCAGGGGAGAGCAGCCAGTTTTTCAACTGGCGGCTACC
>CAJBHE010000165.1 GCA_903952885.1 uncultured Burkholderiales bacterium | reverse complement strand
GGCCCTTGGTGGTTGTAAGTGGTCGCTGCGCTTAGTCGCGGAAGTTGTTGAACGACAGGGGCAGGTCGGTCATCTCTTTGCGAATCAGGGCCATGGCGGCTTGCAGGTCGTCACGCTTGGTGCCGCTGACGCGAACCGCATCGCCTTGGATGGCGGCTTGCACTTTGATCTTGCTGTCTTTGAGCAAGCGCTGAATCTTTTTGGACACTTCGGTTTCGATGCCATTGCGGATTTTGATGACTTGCTTGACCTTGTCACCGCCCACTTTTTGCACATCGCCTTTGTCGAGGAAGCGCACGTCCACTTCGCGCTTGGTCAGCTTGTTGCGCAGCACGTCTTCGACTTGAACCAGTTGAAAGTCGGCATCGCCAAACATGGTGATTTCTTTGTCTTTGAGTTCAACGGCGGCAGAGGTGCCTTTGAAATCAAAACGGGTGGCGATTTCTTTTGAAGTGTTTTCAACGGCGTTTTTCACTTCGACCAAGTTGGGTTCGAGTACGGTGTCAAAAGAAGGCATAGCGGTCGGCTTTCAAAATCAGAATGAGACAATTGCCGTATGTTAGTGGAACCCAACACCCCCCTTCAAGCGCACAACAGCTTTGGCATTTCAGCCAAAGCCTTGCAACTGGTGCGCGTGCACACCGAGGCCGACGTGCAGGCGGTGTTGGCCGATACTGCCTTGTGCAACTTGCCTAAATTTGTGCTGGGCGGCGGCAGCAACATTGTGCTGACGGGTGATGTGAAGCCCCTGGTGCTGAAGGTGGAAATCAAAGGCATGTGCTTGGTCGAAGAGACCGACAAGGCCTGGGTGGTCGAGGCCGCCGCAGGCGAAAATTGGCATGACTTGGTGGCGTGGACGCTGGACAACGGCTGGCCCGGTCTAGAAAACTTGGCCCTCATTCCGGGCAGCGTGGGCGCGTCGCCCGTGCAAAACATTGGCGCTTACGGCGTCGAGCTGCAAGACCGCTTTCACTCGCTGGACGCGATTGACCTGACCACAGGGCAAGCCTTTAGCCTCGATGCCGCGCAATGCGCGTTTGGCTACCGTGACTCGGTGTTCAAGCACGAAAGCAGTGGAGCAAATGGACTGGGACTGGCGGGCAAAGCCCTGATCACCCGTGTACGGTTTTTGCTGCGCAAAGACTGGAAACCCGTTCTGGGCTACCTCGACCTTGAACGCAAAATGGCCGAGACCGGCATCAGCAACCCAACCGCACGACAAATTTTCGAATGGGTCTGCGCCATTCGCCAGGCCAAGCTGCCAGACCCAGCCATCATTGGCAACGCAGGCAGCTTCTTCAAAAACCCCACCGTCACCCAAGACCAATGCGACGACATCATCGCGCGTGAGCCCAAAGTGGTGCACTACCTTTTAGATGACGGCCGTATCAAACTGGCGGCAGGTTGGCTGATCGACGCTTGCGGCTGGAAAGGCAAAACCGTGGGCAATGCGGGCGTATACGAAAAACAAGCCTTGGTGTTGGTCAACGTGGGTGGCAAAGAACACCCGTGCACAGGCGGCGAGGTGATGACTTTGGCCAAGGCCATTCAGACCAGTGTGTATGAGCGATTCGGCATTCGCCTCGAACCCGAGCCTGTGGTTGTTTAAGACCTCAAGCCTCAGGCGTGCCGGTGTCTAAGCCACCTTCAATGAGCTGACGCCTGGCATTTTGCGCGAGTGCCTGGTATTTCTTTTTGAACACTTGCAAGTTCTCTTGTTCCAGTTCTTCTAAATCGAGGAGCGCGTTATGTGCGCCTTGTGTGGCGCGAATCAGTTCGTCGAGTTTGAGTTGAATGGCTTCAGTGTCTCGGTTTTGTGTGTTTTGAATCAGAAACACCATCAAGAAGGTCACTATGGTGGTGCCTGTGTTGATGACTAATTGCCAAGTGTCACTGAAGTTAAACAGCGGACCTGTGATTAGCCAAACCACAATGACACCCACTGCAAGCGCAAATACAAATGAGCGGCCCGTTGTGCGCGCTGTTTGTTTGGCAAAGCGTGCATACCAGTTCGGATTTTTCATAACGAGCTCCGTGCGTTGTTGATACGGACATCATCCTCTAAATAAAAAAACGACCCGAAGGTCGCTTTTTTATTGGCGCAAAGAAGTGTTTACTTCTTCGATCCACCCTCGAACTTGATCATGTCAGCACCTTCGCCCAACGACAGCAAGCCGGTGTGTGCGTATATGCCCAGTTTGGCGCGTGTGTCGGTGATGTCCAGGTTGCGCATGGTCAATTGGCCAATGCGGTCGAGTGGGCTGAACGGCGCGTCTTCCACCTTTTCCATGCTCAAACGCTCTGGGGCGTAGGTGAGGTTAGGGCTTTCTGTATTCAAGATGCTGTAGTCGTTGCCACGGCGCAGCTCGAGAGTCACGGTGCCTGTCACGGCGCGTGCCACCCAGCGTTGGGCGGTTTCGCGCAACATGATGGACTGTGGGTCGAACCAGCGGCCTTGGTACAACAAGCGGCCCAAGCGCAGGCCGTTGATGCGGTACTGCTCGATGGTGTCTTCGTTGTGAATGCCGGTGACCAAACGCTCATAAGCGATGTGCAACAGCGCCATGCCCGGGGCTTCGTAGATGCCTCGGCTCTTGGCTTCGATGATGCGGTTTTCGATCTGATCGCTCATGCCCAAACCGTGGCGGCCACCGATTTCGTTGGCTTTCAAGAACAGTTCCACTGGGTCGGCGTATTCCACACCGTTCAAGGCAACGGGTTGCCCTTCTTCAAAACGGATGCTGATTTCTTCTGCTTTCACCACGCAGTCTTCACGCCAGAAGGGCACGCCCATGATCGGATTGACGATCTTCATACCGCTAGAGAGGCTCTCTAAGTCTTTGGCTTCGTGTGTGGCACCCAGCATGTTGCTGTCGGTGCTGTAAGCCTTTTCGGCGCTCATCTTGTAGCCAAAACCGTTGGTGGTCATGAAGGATGACATTTCCGCGCGGCCACCGAGTTCGTCGAT
>CAJBHE010000164.1 GCA_903952885.1 uncultured Burkholderiales bacterium | reverse complement strand
TTCTTCGTGTGCAGGTTCTTCATGGGCCGCCTCTTTTTGCGTGAAGGTGTACTGAGGCATAACTGGCTCAGCAGGCGCTGCCGATTGGGGATTGACCTTGAGCGAGTCGGCCAAGTCGTTGAAACTCATGTTCATACCCTTCAAGGTGTTGAGCGTCATGCGCTGCACCTCAAGGGCTTGAATGGTGGCTCCCACGGCTTTGCTGTTTTGCTCTAACCAAAACTGCACGGTTTTGAGTTCTTGAATTCGTTTCTCAAGCTCTTCGGGGTCCAGCGTAGGAGCCACCCAACCAGGCGCAGCTGACGATGTAGCACCACCTCCGGGCGTGAGGTTCTTTAAAAAGTCAAAGCCCGGAACGAACTTGGTGAAATCAAAACCGGCGGGGTTGGTCATGTCTGTCTCCTGTATGTGTAAGACGCATTAAACCAAACCCCAACCCACGCTAGGCTGACAGCTTAGTGCTTGTGATCGCCGTGGCTATGCTCGCTGTGATTGTGCATGCTGTGGTCGTGACTAGGCATAGCAGGTGGCTGCATACCCACCAACAGCTTCAACTCCACATTCGACTTCACACCTTTAGCGTCTTGCAAGATGAGCGTCAGTGGGACGGTGGTGTCTTTGGCCAAAGGTGCTTTCAAGTCCATCAACATCACGTGGTAGCCACCAGGCTTGAGCTCAACTGCTTTGCCTGCGGGCAGGTCTAGGCCGTTGGGCAAGGCTGCCATCTTCATCACGTCTTTTTCCATCTTCATTTCGTGAATCTCGGCCACGCCGGCCACGGGGCTGCTGACGCTCACCAATTTGGTGTTGTCTTTGGCTGTGATTTTCATGAATGCGCCCGTGGCCTTTTGACCTTGCACCGTGGCGCGTGCCCATGCATCGGTGACGATCACGTTTTGCGCGAATGCGCTGACGGCGCAGGCTGCGGTGAATGTGGCGGCGATGAGGTGTTTGGCAAACTTCATAAAAACTCCTTGGGGTTAATGGTGGTGTTCGTGTGCTGGTGCTGGTTGCACATCCAATAAAGCCGCGGGCGATTTCAAACCACGTGTGGATGTGCCGCTTGCTGGAATATCTGACCAGTCATTTTGACCGACCTCACAGGTCTGCAAAATCTTGACCCACATTGGGTCTGCCTTTTCAGGCAAACGCCCCATGAAAGAGAACTCGTCAAACTGATCGTCTGGCAAAGCGCTCTCTTTGCTGGTCGCCGTCCAACGCAACTCCACCACATCGTCCGTCACGGTTTTGCCGTGGCTGTTGTAGGGAGTGGCAAGTTTGGCTTTACGTGTCGCAACAGTCCAACCAAATTTTGGCTGAGGCTTAGCCCCTTGAAAGCCTGAGGGGACTTGCACAACGAGACTATGGGTTGACGAGCCGTTACAACCGTGGCCCACGCGAAGTGTGGCTTTGTAGTAACTGCCTGCAATTGCTTTAGGTTCAGATAAAACAACGTGCGCATGTGCGCAAGTACCCAAGGTGCTTAGCACCAAGCTCGCTGCTGTGAATAAAAGTAGATGTCGCATGTCAATTGCTTTCGGGTTGATTCGTTAATTAGAAGTTGTATTTCAAATTACCAATGAAGGTGCGTTGCGGAAATGGGTGATACATGAAGTAATTGCGGTTGTTCAAGTTATCTACGCCCAAAAATGCCGTAAGGTTTTTATCCACCTTGTAGCGGGCCTTGATGTCAAACAACGTGTAGCCTTCAAAGCCTAAATAGGTGTTTGGATTCACATCGTTGTTGTCAATGGTTGAATAGAACTGTTTCTGATAACTGCCACCCAAAGAGATAGACAGCTTTTCGTCTGAGCGATAGGTGGCAACAAACTTGACGCGCAAAGGCGAAACACCTGGGGTTTTATTTCCCACAACCGACTTGGCTGAACCCGTGCCGTAACCATACCCATCGTCTGCAGCAATCACTGAATCCACGCGCGTGATGGCTGAAAACAAATCGAGTTGATTGAAAATAAATTTTTCAATGTTGCTACTTAACTCCACGCCACGCGAACGGACCTTAGCCACATTCTGCCAATATGAATACAGCCCCGTTGGGTTGGCTGGATTGGGATAGCCGTACTGAGAAATCAACGCATCCTTCGTGTCCTCTGCAAAGAATGAAGCTCTGTAACTCACGTTGTTTACAACCTTGGAATACGCCGCCTCAAATGCATTCACATTCTCTGGCTTGATGGCGTTTGGACTGAGGTTAAAGGGCTGCGTCGAGCCGCTGCTGCAAGCGGGGCTTCCTGTGCCGGCCGTGCAAGTGGAGACGTTGTACAACTCGCCCACGGTGGGGAAACGATAAGCATTTGCCAGTGACAAGTTAAGCAGCCCGCCATCCTGTAAATCAAACAGCGCAGCAAACTTGGGTGAGAAGTGATTCACTGAAACAGAAGGCTGGTTCAACGCAGAGGTTGAACTTGCATAAACGCCACCATCATGCGACGTCCACGTTTCATAGCGGCCACCCACGGTATAGCGAACACGCTCGTTGACCTTGTAAGCATCTTGCGCCCAAATCGCTTTTGTTTCACTGATGCCTTGAGCAATCGCATTGGGGGTTCCCGTGTTGCTACCCAACCAGTCGGTCACGTTGTTGGTGACGTTGTTCAGCTTGGCAAAGTCTTGGTGATAACCAAAACTCAACTGGTGTGCTGGTGCTTCGCTGGGGCGATAAATGGCCTTGGCATCGAAATTTGTCCAGTTCGTACCAGACATATCTCTCACCTGCCCTTTGTAACTTGAATTGTTGTTGACAACAGAACCATCGTTATTCAAAGCACCCGCCGTTCGTTGCACATCGTTGACATAGCGCACGTTGGACAAGTTCAGTTCGTAGTCCCACGCACCACGCGTATCAGACTTCAAGCCAACGCCATTCACCCAATGCTCTTGCTTGTATCCGTAAACGCCAGCAGCAAGCGTCGTACAAGGGCCCGCGCCTGAGGCGCAAAAACCATTGGACATATATGTCTGTGAAGATGAATCCGTGTTGCCCATGAAAACGCCAGAGCTCAGTGAAAGTTGCGTGTCTCGGTTGAGATCCAACTTCAATTTGGCATTCACGTTGTCGCTCACACCATGCAGCAGCGTGGTGGCCCCCAAGTAATAGCCGCCGTTCGTGCCATCTTTTTTCGTGTACGGGTAAGGTGTCACGGTAGCACCCGTGCCAAAAGCGCGTGGTTGTGTGTTGGCGTCTTGGTGGTTGAACAAAAGTCGCCACGACATTGCTTCATTTTTTCCACCCAGAAAAGCTGCCGCTTGCTTGGTGTTGTAAGTGTCATCCGTTTTGAATTGACTGAAATTCTGGAACGCGTCCGTCACGCTGAAAGAGCCCTCAAACTCTTTGGTGGGTCGTTTGGTGGTGATGTCCACAACGGCGCCCATAGCGTTACCCGAGTACGCCGCAGAAAACGGGCCGTACATCACATCGATGCGATCAATCTCATCTGGCGACACCACAAACCATTTAGGCGGGCCGTAGTTGTTATCGTTGTACAACTGACTGGAAATCGGCATGCCATCTACCGTGACGATGCTTTTGGCGCTGTAGGACACCCCCCAAATGCGGGTGGCGAGCGTGGCGCCACCAAAGTCGGCCGAATCACGTTTTCTCACCATCAGGCTGGGCATGTATTTCAATGCGTCTGGCGTATCGATG
>CAJBHE010000163.1 GCA_903952885.1 uncultured Burkholderiales bacterium | reverse complement strand
TTCGTTGGCTTTCAAGAACAGCTCAACGGGGTCAGCGTATTCCACACCGTTCAAAGCAACAGGTTGGCCTTCTTCAAAACGGATGCTGATTTCTTCGGCTTTCACCACGCAGTCTTCACGCCAGAAGGGCACGCCCATGATCGGGTTGACGATCTTCATGCCGCTTTGCAGGCTCTCGAGGTCTTTGGCTTCGTGTGTGGCACCCAGCATGTTGCTGTCGGTGCTGTAGGCCTTTTCGGCGCTCATCTTGTAGCCAAAACCGTTGGCGGTCATGAAGGATGACATTTCCGCTCGGCCACCGAGTTCGTCGATGAACAGTTGATCCAGCCAAGGCTTGTAGATTTTCAAGCTGGGGTTGGTCAACAAACCGTAGCGGTAAAAGCGCTCGATGTCGTTACCTTTGAAGGTGCTGCCATCGCCCCAAATGTTGACGTCGTCCTCTTTCATCGCCGCCACGAGCATGGTGCCTGTGACGGCACGGCCCAAGGGCGTGGTGTTGAAGTAGGTGATTCCACCGGTGCTGATGTGGAACGCGCCGCACTGAATGGCGGCAATGCCCTCAGCAGCGAGTTGTTTACGGCAGTCGATGAGGCGGGCTTTTTCTGCGCCGTATTCCATCGCTTTGCGTGGGATTTCGTTGTAATCCGACTCGTCGGGCTGGCCGAGGTTGGCGGTGTAGGCGAAGGGCACTGCGCCCTTTTGCTTCATCCACAGCAGGGCGGCCGAGGTGTCAAGGCCGCCTGAGAAGGCGATGCCGACTTTTTGGCCTTTGGGGAGGTGTTGGAGGATGGTGCTCATGGGGTGTCGTAGCGCCTTGGATTAACCGAAGTGGCAGATGTAGTGGTAGGGCTCAGTCACGCGAATGTCGAACTTTGAGTTGCCAGGCACGTTGAATTTTTCGCCCGCGCTGGACTTGACCCAGTCTTGGCTGCCGTCTAGTTTGAATTCACAAAAACCAGCCACGCACTCCATCACTTCGGGGGCGGCGGTGTTGAATGTCAAAGTCGCGGGCAAGATGACGCCGACTGACAGCTTGGTGCCGTTGGCTGTGGTGATGGCGTGGCTGATGCACTTGCCGTCAAAAAACACATTGGCTTGGGTGGTGATGCTGACGCTGTCGATTTTTTCTGTGGTCATGGTGTGCGCTCGGTATGAATTGCAAAACCATAGATTTTAGGTGACCCAAAACAACAAAAGCCGCTGAAAGCGGCTTTTGGTTCAGAATCGCGCCAAAACTGGCGGGTGGTTTAGCTTAGTAGCGTGGTGCAGAGCCGGGTGGGGGCACATTGCCGTAGCTTGTATTAGCGGCCGGAACCATAGGCGTGATTTGCAAACGCACGGTAGGGCCTGGGTCTTGCGGCATTTGCACGGTGTATTGCTTGCCCGCAAACTCGTACACCACGTTGTAAGCCATGGTGCGGTTTTCATAGAACATTTGCTGGCTGCAGCTTTGGACATTGCGCACTTCAGCTGTGCCTGGGCCTTCGATGTTGTCACCCAAGATCGCACCACCCACCAAGCCAGCCATAGTGGCCAAAGCATTGCCAGAACCTTTTCCGACTTGGTTGCCTATGACACCACCCGCAATGGCACCCATAGCTGCACCTGCGCCAGATTTTTGGCCTCCCGTGACGACTTGCTGGTTGTTACAGACTTGCCGTGGTACGGCGACTTGCTGAATGATGGGAGTGCTTGAAATAACTTTGCCCACTTCTTGAGCTTGCACAGAAGCAGAAGCTAAGAGCGACACCAAGCCTGTGAGCAGCATGGTTTGGATGGTGATTTTTTTCATTGGTTATCCCTTTTTAACTTGGTAGAAGTGTAGTGCTTGGCGTAACTTACTCTGTAAAGCGGCGGTAAAAGCAGCGTTGAAATGCCTCAACCTAGAACGCTAGCCCAAGTCTCTGGGTTGACGCCAACGATCACAGTTTGACCTTTCACCACGACTGGCCGCTTCACCACACTGGCGTGTTCCAGCATCAAGGCCTGGGCCGAAGCGTTGTCCACCACGCTGCTTTGCAAGGCTGGGTCTAGCTTGCGCCATGTGGTGCCTTTGCGGTTGACCAGTACGTCCCAGCTCTCATACTTGAGCCATAGATCGACGGCCTCGGGCGGCACGCCTTGTTTATTGAAATCATGAAACACGTAGTCCACGCCATGGTCGGTCAGCCAGACGCGGGCTTTTTTGACGCTGTCGCAGTTGGGAATGCCGTAAACGGTGATGGTTGTTTTGCTCATAGGGCTGAATCATGCCGCAAACCAAAGGACGGCAGTGGTGGGCGACAATTGAGCCATGAATTCACTAGCCAGTTGGCTCGCGCATTGCGAACGTTTGCACCCCAAAAACATCGACATGGGCCTTGAGCGCGTGCGCACCGTAGCGGAGCGAATGGTGCTTAAGTTTGATTGCCCCGTCATCACAGTGGCAGGCACCAACGGCAAGGGCTCGACCTGCGCCATGTTGGAGGCCTGTTTGTTGGAGGCGGGCTATCGCCCCAGCGTCTACACCTCGCCACACTTGGTCCATTTCCAAGAACGCTGTCGCGTGCATGGAGAAACTGTGCAGCCCGACGACTTGCTGCCACATTTTGCGCGGGTCGAGGAGGCGCGAACGCAAGACAGTGAGTTGTCACTTACTTACTTCGAGTTCACCACCTTGGCGATTTTGAGTTTGATGGCTTCGTCGCCCATGGATGTTGCTATTCTTGAGGTTGGCTTGGGCGGCCGTTTGGATGCAGTGAATGTGATTGAGCCAAGCTGCTCGATCATCACCAGCGTGGACTTGGACCATATGGACTTTTTGGGCCACGACCGCGAAACCATTGGCCGTGAGAAGGCGGGCATCATGCGCACGGGCCGCCCCGTGATCGTGAGCGACCCTGTGCCGCCGCAAAGCGTGATTGACCATGCCACCGAAATTGGCGCAGACCTGTGGCTGTTTGGCAGAGACTTCAACTTCACCGGCGACAAGCAGCAGTGGGGCTGGGCAGGCCGTGGCCGTCGCTACAGCGGTTTGGCGTATCCCGCGTTGCGTGGGGCCAACCAGTTGGTCAATGCCAGCGGCGTGTTGGCCGCGCTTGAGGCTTTGCGCAGCGAAATGCCTGTGACGGCCCAAGCCATTCGCAATGGTTTGGCCATGGTTGAGTTGCCAGGGCGCTTCCAAATCGTGCCAGGCCAGCCCGCACTGGTGTTTGACGTAGCGCACAACGCCCACGCTGTGGCGGCACTGACTGAAAATCTGGATGCCATGGGCTTTTATCCCACCACCCATGTGGTGTTTGGTGCCATGGCCGACAAAGACGTGGCGCCCATGCTGGCACGTGTGGGCCCCTTGGTGGACCATTGGTACTTTTGCGACTTGCCGACCGAACGTGCCGCCAAGGCCACGCAGTTGCAAGACGTTTGGCAGGCGGGCAACACCCGCAAAGACGTGCAAGCCAGCACTCATGCTGACCCACAAGCCGCGCTGGACGCGGCTGTGGCTGCGGCAGGCCCCGCTGATAGAATTGTTGTCTTCGGATCGTTCTTCACGGTCGGGGGAATTTTGGCCAATGGCATTCCCCGTCTAGACGCCCCACATTTGAGCTCCTGAGACTCTTTTTACATGGCTTTTTTCAAGTTTCGACTGCCCGGTCAATCGGTTAGTGAGCCTCAAGGCAACACCAGCAACAGCGCTGCTGAGAGCGTGGACGTCATGCGGCGCCGCGCCCGTCACCGCTTGATTGGAGCATCGGTGTTGGTCTTGGTGGGCGTGGTCGTTTTCCCTTTGTTGTTTGACACTCAGCCTCGCCCCGTGTCGGTCGACATCGCAGTGGATATTCCAGACCGCAGCACAGCAAAGCCTTTGGTTAACACCTCAACGCCCAAGCCTCTGTCGGCTTCTGCGGGCCTCGACGCTAAAGAAGAGGTAGTGCCTGATTCAAAACCTGATGCAAAGGTCGAAGCCAAAGCCAAAGCTGAGGTGAAGCCAGAAGTAGTTGTGGCTGCAACCACTGCTATTGCTGCCGTGGTGTCTAAAGCTGAAACCAAGCCTGAGCCTGTCAAGGCAGAAGCGCAAGCCAATGCTAAGCCAGCAGAAGTCAAGTCAGAAGCCAAACCTGCCAACAAGTCCTCAGACATCAAAGACACAGGGTCTCGCTTTGTGGTGCAAGCGGGCACATTTTCGGACGAAGGTAAGTTGCGCGAAACGCGCAGCAAGCTAGAAAAGGCTGGCATCACCACATACACCCAAGTCATTGAGAGCAAAGAAGGTCGCCGCGTTCGCGTTCGCGTTGGCCCTTTCACCAAACGTGACGAGGCCGACAAAATGGCCAACAAGATCAAGCAGTTGCAATTGCAGCCGCAGGTCTTGACGCTGTAACGCGCGCAATATGCAGTTGCTTTCGGCGGTAGATTGGATGCTTCTTGCCGTCTTGGGCTTGTCATTCTTATTGGGCCTTTGGCGCGGCATTGTGCAAGAGGTGCTGTCACTGGCGGGTTGGGTGGCAGCGTTTTATGTGTCGCAGATATATGCCCCAATGGCCGCCGCGTGGTTGCCCATGGAGGGCAGCAGCCAAATGTTGCGTTATGCCGCTGGCTTTGTGGTCGTGTTTGTCGCGGTGCTGGTGGCCACGGTGTTGGTCAGCTTTGTGGTGAAGAAATTGATCTCAGCGGTGGGTCTTGGGCCTTTGGACCGCTTGCTGGGAAGCTTGTTTGGATTGATGCGCGGCGTGGTCATTTTGTTGGCCGTGACCGTGTTGGTGGGCATGACGCCCATGCGTGAGACCGAAGCTTGGAAGCAAGCCCAAGGTGCGCAATGGTTGCAACAGTTTTTGCATGTGTTGAAGCCGGTGTTGCCGGCTGATTTTGGAAAGTACCTCCCCTAATGTGTGGCATCGTCGGCGTTGCAAGCAACGCACCTGTGAACCAGTTGATTTATGACGCTTTGTTGCTCTTGCAGCACCGAGGCCAAGATGCCGCGGGCATCGTCACCCAGTTGGACCGTAAATTCTTCATGCACAAAGCCAAGGGCATGGTGCGTGACGTGTTTCGCACGCGCAACATGCGCGCCTTGCCTGGTAACAACGGTCTGGGCCAAGTGCGTTACCCCACCGCAGGCAATGCCTTCAGCGAAGAAGAGGCCCAGCCTTTTTACGTGAACGCGCCGTTTGGTTTGGTGTTGGTGCACAACGGCAACTTGACCAACGCCCACGCTTTGAAATCAGAGCTGTTCTCTGAAGACCACCGCCACATCAACACCGAGAGCGACTCTGAGGTGTTGCTCAACGTGCTGGCTCATGAGATTGACAAAACCACACGCGGTTTGCCTTTGAAGCCTCCCGATGTGTTTGAAGCCGTGCGCCGTGTGCACCGCCGCATCCAAGGTTCTTACGCCGTGGTGTCCATGATCGCGGGCCACGGCTTGCTGGCGTTTCGAGACCCGTTTGGCATTCGCCCTTTGTGCATTGGCCGTGGCGCGGATGGCACTTACATGGTGGCCAGCGAGTCGGTGGCTTTGGATGGCACGGGCCACGTGTTTGAGCGCGACATCGCGCCTGGCGAAGCGGTGTTCATTGACCTCGCAGGCCAAGCTCACTTTATGCAATGCGCCGATACGCCGATGCTCAAGCCTTGTATTTTTGAATACGTGTATTTGGCGCGTCCTGATTCGACGATGGATGGTATTTCGGTGTATCAAGCGCGTTTGAACCTGGGGGAGACCTTGGCCAAACGCGTGGTGTCTGCCGTGCCGCCGACCGACATTGACGTGATCATTCCAATTCCTGAATCCAGCCGCCCCAGCGCCACACAGCTGGCGCATTTGTTGGGCGTGCCTTACCGCGAAGGGTTTGTGAAAAACCGTTACGTGGGCCGCACCTTCATCATGCCTGGCCAAGGCGTGCGCAAAAAATCGGTGCGCCAAAAGCTCAACGTGATTGCCAGCGAATTCAAAGGCCGCAACGTGCTGCTGGTGGACGACTCCATCGTGCGCGGCACCACCAGCCGGGAGATTGTGCAAATGGCGCGTGACGCTGGCGCACGCAAGGTGTACTTGGCCAGCGCCGCGCCGCCTGTGCGTTTTCCTAATGTGTACGGCATCGACATGCCCACGCCTGAAGAATTGGTCGCGCATGACCGCACGGTCGAGCAAATTCGCGAGCTCATCGGTTGCGATGCTTTGATTTACCAAGATGTGGACGCCATGAAGCAAGCGGTGCTGTCGGCCACTGCACCTGGCGCACCGAAGCTCAATGGCTTTGATGCCTCGTGCTTTGACGGTGTGTATGTGACGGGCGATGTGTCGTTGAGTGATATCGTGCGTTTGAACGAAAAACGTGTGGGCCAAGAAGAGGGGGCTGAAGACAATTCGCGCCTTGCTTTGCCCAACCCTTCGGAGTAACTTCTGTATGAGCCAGTACCCATTGCCCCCTGATTTGCACCTGGAAACTTTGGCCGTGCGTTTGGCCGCAGACCGCAGTCAGTATGGTGAAAACTCGGAAGCCCTGTACCTGACCAGCGGTTATGTGCAGCCCTCGGCGGAAGCTTCGGCGCGTCGCTTCGCGGGTGAGGAAAAGGGCTACACCTACGGTCGCTCAGGCAACCCCACCGTCAGCAGCTTTGAAATGCGATTGGCTGCACTCGAGGGAACTGAAGCCGCGCTGGCTACTTCGTCAGGCATGTCGTCGGTGATGCTGATGTTTTTCAGCTTGCTGAAGGCGGGCGACCATGTGGTGTATTCGCAGTCCATGTTTGGCTCCACCCTCAAACTCATTGGCTCTGAGTTTGCACGGTTTGGGGTGGAATCGACCGTTGTGTCGCAAACCAATTTGGCTCAGTGGCAAGCGGCCATTCGCCCCAATACCAAGATCTTGTTTGCCGAGACGCCCACCAACCCCTTGACCGAGGTGTGCGACATCGCCGCCTTGGCCGACATGGCGCACAACGCAGGCGCTCTGCTGGCGGTCGACAACTGTTTTGCCACGCCCATTTTGCAGCGCCCCATGGAGATGGGGTCGGACATCGTTATGCACTCGGGCACCAAGTATTTGGACGGTCAAGGCCGCGTGATGGCTGGCGCTTTGTGTGCCAGCGAACAGCTGATCAAAGAAAAGTTTTTACCGGTCATGAAAAACAGCGGCATGGTGTTGTCGCCTTTCAATGCATGGGTGGTACTCAAAGGCTTGGAAACGTTGGACATCCGCATGCGTGCCCAAAGCGCGAATGCCCACGCGATGGCCGAATGGCTTGAACAGCATCCAGCTGTGTCGCGCGTGTATTACCCTGGCTTGGCCAGCCACCCCCAACACGATTTGGCGATGCAGCAAATGTCAGGTATGGGCGGTGCGGTGTTGTCGTTTGATGTGAAAGCCGCTGACCCGCAACAAGCGCGCACGCGAGCCTTCCATGTGCTTGACAGCTTGCGCACGCTCTCGCTGTGTACCAATTTGGGCGACACCAAAACTCTGCTCACCCACCCTGCTAGCACCTCGCACGGCAAGCTGTCGGAAGACCAGCGTCAAGCTGCAGGCATTGGTCAAGGCATGGTTCGTTTGGCGGCAGGTCTGGAGCATTTAGACGACATCAAGGCCGACTTGTTGCGCGGCCTCGATACCCTTTGATTTTGATTGCTGCATGACCAAAATTCGTACCCGTTTCGCGCCATCTCCCACTGGCTTTATTCACCTTGGCAACATTCGCTCAGCCTTGTACCCATGGGCTTTTGCACGCGCCACAGGAGGTGATTTTATTTTGCGCATTGAAGACACCGACCTTGAGCGTTCCAACCAAGCCTCTGTGGACGTCATCATCGAAGGCATGAAGTGGTTGGGCCTCGACCACGACGAAGGTCCGTTCTACCAAATGCAGCGCATGGACCGCTACAAGGCTGTGCTGGAAGACCTCAAAGCCGCTGGCCATGTTTACCCCTGCTACATGAGCATCGAAGCGCTCGATGCCCTGCGCGAACAGCAAATGGCCAACAAAGAAAAGCCGCGCTACAACGGCACTTGGCGCCCAGAGCCAGGCAAGACCTTGCCCGTCATTCCTGAAGGCGTGAAGCCTGTGTTGCGCTTCAAAAACCCGCAAGGCGGCTCGGTCGTGTGGGAAGACAAAGTCAAAGGCCGCATCGAAATCAGCAACGACGAGTTGGACGACTTGGTGATAGCCCGCCCCGATGGCACGCCCACATATAATTTTTGTGTGGTGGTGGACGACATCGACATGGCCATCACCCACGTCATCCGTGGTGACGACCATGTGAACAATACGCCGCGCCAAATCAACATCTTCAAAGCGCTGGGCAAAGACACACCGGTCTACGCCCACTTGCCCACCGTGCTCAACGAGCAGGGCGAGAAGATGAGCAAGCGCAGCGGCGCCAAAGCGGTCACGCAATACCGCGACGAGGGCTACTTGCCTGACGCGATGGTCAACTACCTGGCGCGTTTGGGTTGGAGTCACGGCGATGACGAAATTTTCAGCCGCGCGCAGTTCTTAGAGTGGTTCAACCTCGACCATTTGGGGCGAAGTGCGGCGCAGTTTGACGAAGCAAAGCTCAAGTGGGTGAACGCCCAGCATTTGAAGGCGATGGCAGATGATGCATTAGCAGCTTTGGTGAGTGCTGAACTTGCCAAGCTAGGCATAACTGCCGATGACCGATTGCCTGCCATTTGTGGCTTGTTCAAAGACCGTTGTGACACCCTGTTGGTATTAGCTGATTGGGCCAAGGCTTTTTATCATGATGTCACGCCGTTGTCGGAAGATATGGCCCAACACATCACACCAGTTGCCTTGTCTGCGCTTGATGCATTGGCCAGTAAACTTGCAGCCGTGGTTGAGTGGAATACGTCCAACGTCAGCGCGGCATTTAAAGCTGTGTTGACAGAGCAAGGTTTGAAAATGCCGCAGCTCGCCATGCCTGTGCGCGTGTTGGTCATGGGCACCCCCCAAACGCCCTCGGTAGACGCTGTTCTTTGGCTCTGCGGCAAAGAAAAAGTTTTGGCGCGTTTGACGAAGCGATGAAAATCTGGCTATACTATTGCTCTCGACACCCAACGGGGGTATAGCTCAGCTGGGAGAGCGCTTGCATGGCATGCAAGAGGTCAGCGGTTCGATCCCGCTTACCTCCACCAAAATGTTGAGACGTTTCGAAAGAAACAACAAGTTTCGAAAGAAACAGTCCAGGTTTTGACCCTATCGTCTAGAGGCCTAGGACATCACCCTTTCACGGTGAGTACCGGGGTTCGAATCCCCGTAGGGTCGCCAAGTTTTATAGCACTTGGCTTTGGTTGCTGAAGCAACCGAGCAGAAGTTACAGCTATCAGGAGTGGTAGTTCAGTTGGTTAGAATACCGGCCTGTCACGCCGGGGGTCG
>CAJBHE010000162.1 GCA_903952885.1 uncultured Burkholderiales bacterium | reverse complement strand
TGCGTCGCAACCAAAACCTCAGCCTGGATGTGACCCCCTCCCAGCGGCCTAAGCCTAAGTTGCAAAAGTGAGGCCGCAAAGATGACCCAAAACGTCACGCGCCAAGCCTTGTTGCAAGCTTGCAATGATTTGTTGCAGCCCACCCGCTTCAAAGACTACGGGCCAAATGGCTTGCAGGTGGAGGGCGCTGACACCATTCGCCACATCGTGTCTGGCGTGACTGCCAGCCGTGCTTTGATTGAAGCTGCGATTGACACCAAAGCCGATGCCATTTTTGTGCACCATGGTTTGTTTTGGCGGGGTCAAGACGGCACGGTCACAGGTTGGATGAAGCAACGCTTGCAGTTGCTGCTGGCGCACAACATCAACTTACTGGCTTACCACTTGCCGCTGGATGCGCACCCCGAGTTGGGCAACAACGCACAGCTGGGCAAGCGTTTGGGCCTGCAAGTGCAAGGCACGTTTGGTGAACAAAATTTAGGGCTGTGGGGCACGCGTACCGACGGTCAAATGTTTGCGGATGCAAATGCTTTGGCGGCCGAAGTGTCTACAGCGCTGCAACGCGAGCCCTTGGTGGTGCAAACGCCTGCACGTGAAATTCGCAAAGTGGCGTGGTGCACAGGTGGCGCGCAAAGTTACTTTGAAGCCGCCATTGCGGCGGGTGTGGATGCGTTCATCACTGGCGAGATTTCAGAGCCGCAAGCGCACTTAGCCCGCGAAACCGGCGTGGCGTTTTTGGCCTGCGGCCATCATGCCACCGAGCGTTATGGCGCACCTGCCGCTGCAGCCCATGTGGCGGCGCAACTGAGCATCACGCACCAGTTCATCGAGATTGACAACCCCGCATGACTTTCAAACCCATGGTCGTCACGATGGGCGATGCGGCGGGCATTGGCCCAGAAATCATTGTCAAAGCGTTTCGCGATGCGCCGGATCAGCTGCAAGGCTGTATGGTGATAGGCGACTTGGCAGTGATGCAACGCGCGGCCTTGCTCGTGACTCAGTGTGAATATCAAGAGCCAAACATGCAGATTCAGCTGGTGCGTGATTTACATGAAGCAGCGCAAGTCAAAGCACCATTCACCATCCCAGTTTTGCAAGTGACGCAGCCATTGACGACTGAGCAACTTCCCGTATGGGGTCAAATCAGCGCCACCCCCGGCAAGCTGGCGGCTGACTGCGTGATTTGGGCTGCCAACGCAGCTTTGCGAGGCGAGGTGTCTGCCGTGGTGACCGCACCCTTGAACAAAGAAGCCTTGTTTGCAGCGGGTGTGCCTTTTCCTGGGCATACCGAAATGCTGCAAGCTTGTGCGGCAGCTTATGTAGGCGTGGCTGTCGATGAAATGCCTGTGCGCATGATGTTGGCCAGCCCCGAGCTCAAAACTGTGTTGGTTAGCATCCATGTGTCTTTGCGCAAAGCCATTGAGGCGGTGACGATCGACAACATTTTGCAAACTCTGCGCATCACCCATGCGGCTGAGTTGGCGGCGACGGGCCGAGCTCCTTATATGGCCGTGGCGGG
>CAJBHE010000161.1 GCA_903952885.1 uncultured Burkholderiales bacterium | reverse complement strand
CTGATCCAACTTCAGATGTTTCACTCGCACTGTCAAAATTGATTCTTGCACTAGAAAACGAGCAAGATTTTGCTTTGAAGCCAATGTACGACCTGGGCATGGACGATTTCAACTTGTTGATTGAAGTGATGAAAGACTGGCGTTTAGACCGCTTTTATGAAGGTAAGACCAAAGCCATCAGCATTGCTCTAGAAGCCAGCCACATCAAGTCTTAACTATCTTTGCTTTGCGATAAAAAAAGGGTTCCAATAGGAACCCTTTTTTATTTGAAGTAAATTTGCTTAAGCACGTGCTTTGCGGCGCACGGGCGCTTTAGCTGCAGCTTTGGGCGCGTGTTCTTTTAATTTGGACAACCCTTCTTGAGCCAATTCAGCGGTTTTCTTGGCGTTCTTGCGTGCTTCCGCTAAGGCTTTGTTGCTGGCATCTAATGCGGCCTTGACTGCAGTCACAGCAGCTTCGGAGCCTTCGGGCGCTTTCTTTAAGCTGTTGTGGATGGCTTTGTTCGCTGCGTCGTGTGCGTGGTCAAAGTGGCCTTCGGCAAACGCAGCAGACTCTGCTTGGAATTCTTGAGACAACTCGTAAGCAGTGGCAGCAAAACCGGCCAAGCTTTTGACTGAGGTTTCCAGTTGCGCCTTGAGTAACTCCATTGCAGCGACTGGATCTTTGACTTCCAAGACTGAGGTCAATTGATCTTGGGCCAACTCGGCGTTAACTTTGGCTTGCTCAAGGCTGAGTTCTGTCAAACGCTCAACTTGAGAGAACGAAAGGGTGGCCAATTCAAAAGCGGCGTTCACAGAAGCTTCTAACTGGGTTTTGATTTGGTCTTGCATGTTCATTCCTTTGAAAAAATTAAATTGACAAAAGAATGCTACCCATGAATCTAGAAAAAAAGATAAAGCTGTTGCTCTTTAGAGCCAGTTCTCTAGCCGTTTTAATGATGTAAAGGGGGCAGGTGTGAGTCGCATTTTTACCAAGTGCCCACATTGGGCATATCGGTCCAAGGCGATTGTGGTGGCAAGGCGTCACCTTTTTGCAGCAGCTCCACTGAGATATCGTCGGGAGAGCGCACAAACGCCATGCGGCCATCGCGTGGTGGGCGAAGAATCGTCACGCCATGGGCTTGAAGCTTTTCACAGGTTGCATAAATGTTGTCCACGCCATAGGCCAAGTGGCCGAAGTTGCGGCCACCGGTGTAAACCTCGGCATCCCAGTTGAACGTGAGCTCGACTTGCGCATCTTCATCGCCTGGGGCAGCGAGGTAGACCAGCGTAAAGCGGCCTTGCTCATTTTCTTTGGTGCGCAGCACCGTGAGCCCAAGCGCATCGCGATAAAAGCGCAGTGACGCTTCTAGGTCGCTCACTCGCACCATGGTGTGTAGGTATTTCATGGTCGGTCTTTCTTAGAGTGCAGGGTAGTCGGTGTAGCCGACGGGGCCTGGTGTGTAGAAGGTGCTGGGGTTGGCTTCGCTCAACGTGGCGTTGTGCTTCAACCGCTCAACCAAGTCTGGGTTAGAAATAAACATGCGGCCAAAAGCGATCGCATCGGCTTTGCCTGATGCAATGGCGTCGATGGCCATTTCGCGGGTGTAGCCGTTGTTGCCGATGTACGTACCTTTGAAGGCTTGGCGTGCCCAAGCGTAGTCAAAACCCGGCACGTCGCGCGGGCCACCAGTTTCGCCCTCGATGAAGTGAATGAAGGCAATGCCACGATTGTTTAGCTCTTCCACCAAATGACCAAACACAGTTTGTGGGTGGCTGTCGCTCACATCGTTGAAGCTGGTTAGGGGGGATAGGCGAATGCCCACACGACCAGCACCAATTTCTGCCACACACGCATCGACCACTTCAAGGGCAAAGCGGCAACGATTTTCGACCAAGCCCCCATATTCGTCGGTGCGGTGGTTAGAGCCGTCACGTATGAACTGGTCAACCAAGTAGCCGTTGGCACCGTGAATCTCCACACCATCAAAACCAGCCCGAATGGCGTTGGCTGCTGCTTGACGGAATTGCTGCACAATTTCTTTGATTTCAGCCACCGACAGCGCATGTGGCACTGGCACATCAACTTTGCCTTTGTGTGTGTAAGCCGCCACTTTGGGTTGAATGGCAGAAGGTGCAACGGGTTGTGCGCCGCCAGTGAGGTCTGGATGTGTGATGCGGCCCACATGCCAAATTTGCGCAATGATTTTGGAGCCCGCATCGTGCACAGCTTGTGTGATGGGCTTCCAGCCCTCGACTTGACCTTCAGAGAAAATGCCTGGCGTGGCCATGTAACCTTTGCCCACGGGAGAAACTTGAGTGCCTTCGCTGATGATGAGGCCCGCACCACTGCGTTGGCGGTAATAGTCCACGTTCATGGCGCTGCCGGGGATGTCACCTTGTGCTTCATCTGCGCGGCTGCGTGTGAGCGGGGCCATGATGATGCGGTTGGCTACTTCGATATCGCCGATGCGTGTGGGTTGGAAGAGCTGAGGAGTCGTCATGTTGAGAGTTTTCTAAGTACGTGAAAAAGTAAAAATGTGAAACAAGCCAATGCGGCTATGCATGCATTTGCTAAATGGTGCACATTTTTGCTTTTTCAAGTGCCTAGATGGCCTCTTGGTTTGAGTTATTTCAGACGTGGCGCAGTTTGAATCAAAGTGCCGACTTCATTTTTCCACCACTTGGCTTGGCCTGTTGTTCCGTGCCCAGAGGTTTGGTCGCTTGCGGGGATCAATAACAAGCGAGCGTTTGGAATTCTTGCGAGAGCCTTGCCCATCACGTTGAGTTCTGGTGGATTGCGCTCATCGTCAGCCGAGTTGATCGCAAGCAATGTGGCTTTGATTTTTTCAAGATGGTTCAGTGGGTTGTAGTCTCTGGAGGCATCCCACTGGTAGAGGGTGTCATTTGCATCACCTATGAAGGTCGCGCTCAGTCGTTGGTTGAGGAGTGCATCGGCTTTTTCACGCGTAGGTGCCATAAGTTGCAAACCTTGATGGCCGCCATTGGTGCCGATGGCATAAAAGACGGATGCAAATTGCAAGCTACGGGGTTGTTGGGTGTAGTTGCCATTCATCCATTCGGGGTCGTTGCGGATGCTGTCAATGATGAGACGGCGCATCATCCAGTTGCGGCCTGACATTTCGGATGGCATGGCAGCCATAGGTACCAGGATGTCTGAAAAACCCGGGTATTGAATGCCCCAAAGCCAAGTTTGCATGCCGCCCATGGAGTTGCCTAACACCATGCGGACATGCTTGATGTTTAAACCTTCGGTCAGCAGACGAAATTGTGCGGACACCATGTCGTCGTAGTTGTATTTGGGAAACTTTGTTCTCAGGCCATCTGACGGCTTACTGGATTTGCCTGTGCCAATCGAGTCGGGCAACACAATGAAATATTTCTCGGCATCAAAGGGTTGGCCTGGGCCAAATAGTTCCGCACCAAAGGCGTTGTTAAGCATGCCAAGGCCTGTGCCCGTGGTGCCATGCAGAATCACGATCACCTCACCCTTCGGGTTGCCTAAAGTGGTGTAGCCGATGTTCAATTCAGCTGCGACCTCTGCGGTATGGAATCGGAAATTTTTAGCCACCCAAATGGCTGTTTTTTGATTAGGAAAGGTTTCAGTCAGGGCGGCTGAGCTTTGTAAATAAAAAAACATAACTAAAAATAGTTTCAGAAATTTATTCATGAATCCATGCTAATCCATCATGCGTACCGTTGATGACAGCACCTCGGGACGGCCTGTATTCACAGCCTATCCAGCCATTCCAGCCGCAGACGGCAGACACCTCGTCAATCACTTCACACAGGAAGTCGGAGTTGAGTTCGCCTAAGTCGGGTTCGTGGCGCATGGGCACACCTGCCATTTGAAAGTGACCGACGCGACCTGTCGGCAAGTACCGACGAATCTTGGTGGCCAAGTCGCCCTCCATAATTTGGCAGTGGTAGAGGTCCATCTGGACTTTTACATTCGAAGCACCAATGTGCTCCACGATGTGGTGCGCATGGCTCTGGTAATTCAAGAAGAAGTCAGGCATGTCGCGCGTGTTGATGGGTTCAATCAACACATCGCAGCCAGACTTTTTCGCTTCAGCTGCCGCCCATGCGATGTTGCTGATGTAGGTTTGTTCCAACACAGCGAAGTCTGCGCCTTGGGGCTTCAAGCCAGCCATGACATGGATGCGTGGGCAATTCAAGGCGCCGGCATAAGCCAGAGCTGTATGAAAACCCGTTTGAAACTCGCTTTCGCGTCCAGGCAAGCAGGCGAGTCCTCGCTCTCCTGCCTCCCAGTCACCGG
>CAJBHE010000160.1 GCA_903952885.1 uncultured Burkholderiales bacterium | reverse complement strand
TCTCCGACGCTTGGCGCTGAAACAGCATGGGTAAAAACTGAGCTGATGCACTTCAACGGCGATCGCACTGCGGTGCGTGAAGCCACGGTGCAACATGCGCTGAAAACTTTGCTGGATTTGCTGCAGCAGCACTGACGACTGCACGCACTTGGCCCTTTTCACCACGCATCAAAGCGCTGGGAACCGTTTGCCCACTGCCACACCCAAACGCGCCATGCGGTTGCGCATGGTCAATACGGCTTTGTCTTTGCTGATGAGCTGGGTCGTGTGTTCAGCGGCAAGGTCGATGAACTTTTGGTCATCTCCGTCTTTGCACACAAACAGCGCTTTGGGCGCGATGGGCATGAGCCGCGCATGCGCATCAAACTGCGCCAAAATGTTTTGTGCGTTCAGCAGGCCTGACGTCAAACGTTGGGCAATATGGGCATAGGCCAGCACGCGCTCCAGCTCGTCACGCATGACTTGCGTGGCCAACCATTGCACGGTGTTGGTTTCTAATGCTTCCAGCAACTCGGACGTGGCGGCATCTTTGTAAAGCCACAGATCCAGCACGATGTTGGTGTCGAGCACCACGCGCACGGAGGCTGCGGCAGCGCCCACACCCAGTTCGGCACTCACGACTGCGCTGGCCCGCTGCCCTCGGTGGGCTGAGCGTTATTGAGCTGCGCATCGTTAGGCTTGTTGCGCATCGACCCTGCACGCAAGTCAAAGCGGAACATGCGGCACTCAATCGGGCCGTTCCACATGGGCACGCGGCGCGATTCTTTGAAACGCATGCGGCTGGGGAGCTTGAGGTCGGGGGTCAACATCCACGCGGTCCAGCCGGCGTAGTTCTTTTTCCAGTGGCTGGCCAACTGGGCAAAAAAGTCACCGCCGTCTTCGGTTTGTGCAATGTCGCGTGCGCCAAAGCGTGGCACATCGTCACGCACCATGCCATGTTCATCTCCGACACCAAACGCTTGGTCGTCAAAACCAGCATCGCCGTTTTGATTCACGTCTTCGTAGGGCGACACGTATTCGGTGGACGGGGAATAACGCGCACGGCGCGCCGCCCCCGCAACGCCTGCGGCTTCGATACGTTCGCCATACGGTGGGTTGACCAGCATCACACCTGGCAAATCGCTGGGAGGCATACGTTGCAAAGCATCGCCGCCGCGCAGTTGCACAGCGTGGGCCACACCGCCGCGCTCGGCGTTGCGCTGCGCAAAGTCGACCATACGGAAAGCCACATCACTGCCAAACACTTCGGCACGCGGCTCGCACTCTTGGGCGCGGGCGTTGTCGACCAAGCCATGCCACACATGCTCTTGGTAGGGAATGAGTTTTTGAAAACCAAATTTGCGCATCGAACCCGGCGCGATGTTGCAGGCAATTTGCGCCGCCTCAATCGCAATGGTGCCGCTGCCGCAGCATGGGTCGTACAGCGGCACGCCTTGGGCCATCAAACCATCGGGGTTGGCTGCTGTGCCATCGCCTTGGCTCCAGCCGCTAGCGGCCAGCATGGCGGCGGCTAGGGTTTCTTTCAGTGGCGCATCGCCTTTGTCAGCGCGCCAGCCGCGTTTGAACAAAGGCTCGCCCGAGGTGTCGATATAGAGCGTGCAGCTCTCTGTGGTCAGGTGGGAGTAGATGCGCGCATCGGGCCATTGCGTGTTGACGTCAGGGCGCACGCCAAACTTGTGGCGAAAGCGATCAGCCACCGCGTCTTTGATTTTGAGTGCCGCAAAGTTCAAGCTCTTCAAGGGGCTGTGCTGCGCAGTGATTTCAATCTTGAAGGTTTCTTTGGGCGAGAACCACAGCTCCCACGCCACTTCGCCCGCAGCACGGTAGAGGTCTTCTTCTTGACGGTAGGACGTGTGCGACAACTCGACCAACACGCGTTGCGCCAAACGGCTGTGCAGGTTGAGCTGCAACACATCGCGCCATGAGGTGCGCACCATCACGCCCGCACGAAAGGCGCGAATGTCGTCGTCGCCCACGCCGGTGATGCGACGCACTTCCTCGGCCAAATAGGATTCAACGCCTGCCGCACAGGGCAAGAAGAGATGCAATTGATTCATAGGATTCTTTAAAGCGCTTTGCGCAATGTCGTGGGCGCAATACGCAGCGCCTCACGGTATTTGGCGACGGTGCGGCGGGCGCACTCGATGCCTTGCTCTTTGAGCATTTCGGAGAGCTGATTATCCGACAGCGGCTTTTTGGGGTTCTCGCTCGCCACAAATTGCTTGATGAGAGCGCGCACCGCTGTGCT
>CAJBHE010000159.1 GCA_903952885.1 uncultured Burkholderiales bacterium | reverse complement strand
CGCAGCGCTTCGTCGGTGTTGCCGGGGTCCATTTGGTAGGACTTCTTGTCGCTCTTGCCCAAGTTGGCGGCTGAGCCCACCGCATCGCGGAACGGGCCGTAAAACGCGCTGGCGTATTTGGCGCTGTAGGCCATGATGCGGGTGTGAATGTGGCCCTTGGCTTCAAGTGCTGCGCGAATCGCGCCGATGCGGCCGTCCATCATGTCGCTTGGGGCCACGATGTCCACGCCTGCGTCGGCTTGCGCCATCGCTTGCTTGACCAGCATGGCGGTGGTTTTGTCGTTCAAGATGTAACCCGTGTCATCCAGCAAGCCGTCTTGGCCGTGGCTGGTGAAGGGATCGAGGGCCACATCGGTCATCACGCCCAACTCGGGAAAACGCTTTTTCAATTCGCGCACCACATGCGGCACCAAACCGTCGGGGTTGGTGGCCTCTACGCCATCGGGCGTTTTGAGGTGGCTGCTGATGACGGGGAACAAGGCCATCACGGGGATGCCCAGCTTCACGCATTGCTCGGCCACTGGCAATAACAAGTCGAGGCTGAGTCGTTCAACGCCGGGCATAGAGGCCACAGCTTCGCGGCGCTTCTCGCCTTCGAGCACGAAGACGGGGTAAATCAAGTCGTTCACGCTCAGTGCGTGTTCGCGCACCAAGCGGCGGGTGAAGTCGTCACGGCGCAAGCGGCGAGGGCGATTGGCCGGGAAGGGGGCGAAGGGGTGTTGCATGGTTGAAATTCTGCCTGTCGTGTGTCTGTATTGCCCTTGGGGATTTTTTGAGCGCGGCTAAACTGTCAACATGCTTTATATCAAATCATTTCACATCATCTTTGTGGCCAGCTGGTTTGCAGGCCTGTTTTATTTACCGCGCATCTTTGTGAATTTAGCCCAAGTCGAGCCCGGTTCTCATGCCGAAGAGACCCGCTTGCTGCTGATGGCACGCAAGTTGATGCGCTTCACCACGCTGTTGATGATTCCTGCCATGGTCTTGGGTTTGGTGCTGTGGTTGTATTACGGCATTGGTTTAGGTCCGGGCAATGGCTGGATGCATGCCAAGCTGACCATCGTCTTGCTGGCGCTGGGCTACCACCACATGTGTGGCCGTTTGCTGCGTAAGTTTGAAGCGCATGCGAACACCCGAGGCCATGTGTGGTACCGCTGGTTCAACGAGGTCCCCGTGGCTTTGCTGACCATTGCGGTGATCCTGGTGGTGGTAAAACCCTTTTAAAGCAGTTGCTGGACCATGCGCAAAACCTCCGCCTGGCCCCTCTCGCAAATATGCGTGGCGCTCATCGTCTACGCCAGTCTTTACCCATTTGAACATTGGCGCGATCAAGGAATTTGGACGTGGTCCTTTTTGGCTGCGCCTTGGCCTAAGTACTGGCTTGGTTTTGATGTGGTGGCCAATGTGCTGGGCTATGCGCCCTTGGGTTTCTTTTTAACTTTGAGCGCCATGCGCATGGGCTGGAAAACCCGTGAGGTGCTGCTCTCTACCTTGGCAGCTGCAATGTTGTCGTTGACCTTGGAGGGTTTGCAAAGCTATTTGCCTGCACGCGTTCCTTCATTGCCTGACTTTTTGCTCAACACCTTGGGCGCTTTTGTCGGTGCAGTGGTGGCCAATTCGCTGGAGCATCTAGGGCTGTTGCGCCGCTGGAGCCAGTTTCGAGCGCGTTGGTTTGTGCGTGACGCCTACATGGCCTTGGTGTTGATGGCGGTGTGGCCAGCGGCGCTGTTGTTTCCGGTGGCCGTACCGCTGGGTTTGGGCCAGGTATGGGAGCGTGTAGAAGACACCTTGACCAGCGCCTTTGATGCCACGCCGTTTGCAGACTGGATTCCGCTGCGTGCGTTTGAGCTCGAGCCTTTGCTGCCCGGGGCAGAACTGCTGTGCGTGATGCTGGGTTTGCTGGTGCCTTGTTTGTTGGGTTTTGGCGTGATTCGACAGGTGGGCCAGCGTTTTCTGTATTTGCTCGCGGTGCTCGGCATGGCCTTGGGCATAAGTGCTTTGTCTGCGGCGCTCAGCTATGGACCTGTGCATGCTTGGGCTTGGCTGGATTTCCCAGTCATGCTGGGTTTGGTGTTTGGCTGCGTGGTGGCATTGATTTTTTTGCCGCTGTCGGCCCGTGCCGCTTGGGCTTTTTTGTTGTTGGCGGTGTTGGTGCAGCAAAGTGTGCTTAATCAATCGCCAGAAAGCGCTTACTTCGCACAAACTTTGCAAACGTGGGAGCAAGGGGAATTCATTCGGTTCCACGGTTTGGTGCAGTGGTTGGGTTGGCTATGGCCTTATGCTGTGATGATGCTGGCGCTGTTGCGCCTGTCGCGTGAGCGCAACGCGCAAAACTAAAATCGAGCCATGACACAAACCTCGTATTACAAACACCATATTTTTTTCTGTCTGAATCAGCGCGACAACGGCCAAGAATGTTGCGCCAAGCTCGGCGCCCAAGCAACGTTTGATCACTGCAAAGCCAAAGTCAAAGCCGCAGGCCTCGCTGGCGTGGGCGGCGTGCGGGTGAACAAGGCTGGCTGCTTAGACCGCTGCGCAGGCGGCCCTGTGGCGGTGGTGTATCCAGAAGGTGTTTGGTACACCGTGATGGACAACGCCGACGTGAATGAGATTGTGGAAAGCCATTTGAAAAATGGTCAAGTTGTTGAGCGCTTGTTGGTACCCGCCAACGTGGGGCGCTAAGACATGAATTCACAGACCCAAAAAATCACGCTGCATGGCGAAGCGGGCGCCATCGAAGCTTTGCGCGACGAGCCAGAAGGCGTCTCACGCGGCGTGGCTGTGGTGGCGCATCCTCATCCTTTGTTTGGTGGCACGATGGATAACAAAGTGGTGCAAACGCTGGCCCGTGCCTTTGTGCAGTGCGGCTGGACGGTGATGCGTTTCAACTTCCGCGGCGTTGGCGCTTCAGCTGGCGAGCACGATGCAGGCGCAGGCGAAATGCGTGATCTTTTGAGCGTGGTCGAGCAAGTTGCGCCGACTGGTCTGTTGGCTATCGCAGGCTTTTCGTTTGGCTCGTTTGTGGCCAGTTATGCCTTGGTTCAATTGCAGGCGCATCGCACGATTGAAAAAGTGGTGTTTGTGGGTACGGCTGCACAACGCTTCACTGTGGCCCCGATTGCACCAGAGTTGCTGGACAAAACATTGGTGGTGCATGGCGAGCAAGACGACACGGTGTCGCTCGCGTCTGTCATGGACTGGGTTCGTCCACAAAGCCTTCCCGTGACGGTGGTGCCAGGTGGCGGTCATTTCTTTCATGGACAATTGCCGCTCCTCAAGAAATTAGTAGTGCGTCATTTGCTGGCT
>CAJBHE010000158.1 GCA_903952885.1 uncultured Burkholderiales bacterium | reverse complement strand
CCAGAGTTTGGTTTCCCCGTTTACTGGCTCTATATCGGTGATCAAGATGTGATTCACATTGGCAAAGCTCGGCACTCCAACCATCAAGACACTTACTTGAAAACGCCTTCCGATGTCGCAGGCATGGATTATTCGGCGGCAGGTGCACCTGGCTCGGGCCGCATTGACCATTTGTGCATCAACTGCGATGGCATGGAAGAGTTTGTCGAGCGATTGAACAAAAACGGGGTTGAATTCAGTGAGCGCAAGGCCCACAACTCCAACCTGTATCAACTCTTCATGCGTGAGCCCATCAACGGCATCAAAGTTGAACTCAACTTTGCCTGGGATGAGGCAGTTCGCATGGGCCGTGTGCCCGAATGGACAGATGACGGGGCCAACACCAAGGCCGTCGACGACGTAATGCTTGCCAAAGACGCGCCTGTCAAAGTTTCTACCTTCAACTAAAGAGAAAAATCCCATGAAAGCAGTCCGCATTTACGCCGCAGGTGGCCCTGAAGTTTTGAAAATAGAAAACCTCGAACTACCTGATCCGGCCCAAGGGGAAGTTCGCATCCGTCACACAGCGATTGGTTTGAACTTCCAAGACATCTACGCACGCTCAGGCCAATACGCTGCACCTATGCCAACAGGTTTGGGCACTGAGGCGGTGGGCGTCGTCGAAGGGGTGGGCCAAGGCGTGACTGATTTCAAAGTGGGGGACCGTGTTTGCTATGCCAGTGGTCCCGTATTAGCTGCCTGTGCCACCCACCGCAACTACCCCGCGGCACGCTTGCTGCACGCGCCGGCACACATGCAAGACGAACAAATCGCCGCCTCCTTGCTGAAGGGCATGACGGTGGAATACTTGATGCAACGTTGCTACCCCGTACAAAAAGGACAGTTTGTTTTGATGCATGCAGCGGCTGGCGGCGTGGGCCTGTTGGCAGGGCAATGGGGCAAGCATTTGGGCGCCCACATGATTGGCGTAGCTGCAGGCCCCGAAAAAGTCAAACTCGCCTTAGCCAACGGCTACGAGTATTGCTTGGACCGTTTGACAGACGATATTCCCGCCCGTGTGAAAGAAATCACAGGTGGTGTGGGTGTCCCTGTGGTGTTCGACTCAGTGGGTAAAAACTCATTCGACCAATCTCTCAACAGCTTGGCACCGCGCGGCTACTTCGTGTCATTCGGCACCACCACGGGTGCGCCACCTCCCATGCCTGCGAGCACGCTGCAAAAGATGGGCTCCTTATATTTCACACGCCCTACGCTGGTGACCTATACCGCGTCTACCGAAGATCTACGTCATTCGGCAGCGGCCGTGTTTGACATGTTTGCCAAGGGTGCTCTGAAGATCAGCATCAACCAACGCTATGCGCTGGACGATGTGGCCAAGGCACATGCAGAGCTTGAGTCTGGCCGCACCAGCGGTTCTAGTGTCTTGATTCCCTAAAGGCTTCATTGCGACACAAAGTGAAAACCCTAGTGAGGCATTTTTTGTCTCCTAGGTTACAAAAATACACACTCATTACAAGTTAAAGTTTGTTGAGATCAACTGATCACTTGAGAGGACAACACATGGCTGCTTACTGGTTATCTCGCTGCATCATCCATGATCCAGTCGAGTACAAAAAATACACCGATCGCGTGCCCGCCATCATTCAAAAGCACGGCGGCAAAGTGCTGGCTCGTGGGGGCCGGTATCAAGTCAACGAAGGTCCCGACAGCTTTAAGCGTTATGTGGTGATTGAATTCCCCACACTGGAAGCAGGCGTCAATTGCTTTCAATCCCCTGAATACGTCGAAGCTGCTGCATTCCGCCGCAGTGGGGCTGGAATCGTTGAAAACGTCATCGTCGAGAGTGGCGACGCAACCCATTGATTTTTAAAGTTTCGGTTAGTTCATTTGGCCAATATAAGGAGACATCCATCATGAAAAAACTTCTCTCAACCCTCACCTTGGCGCTTTGCAGCGTTCTAGGCAGTCAAGCCTTCGCAGCCGAGAAAGTTAAAGTGGGCATCTTGCTGCCGCTGACTGGCACTTTCGCGGCTGTGGCAGAAACACAAAAAGAAGGTGCATTGTTGGCAATTGACACCATCAACAAGCGTGGTGGCTTGAACATGCCAGGCGGCAAAGTGATGGTCGAAGGCGAAGTGGCCGATGATGAAGCCAAACAAGACGTGGGTGTTCGACGCTACCGCTACATGCGGGATGAAGGCGTCAAAGGTTTGGGCGGTCAAACATTTGCCCCGCTCGCCTACGCGATCAATGCCTTGGTAGGCAAAGACCCTCTGCCCTATTACCCCGTGTGTGTGATGTCGAAAGAAGCCTTCCAAAAAGGCAAGCTCTCCGATTCCACATATGCCACCGCCTACAGCCCTTGGACTGTCGGCTACATGGCAGGTCAGTCCGCTGTAAAGACACTCGGCAAGAAAAAGATCTTTTTCTTGGCACGCTCTGACAGCTTTGGCTGGGACATTCGTGACGGCGTCTATGCTGCAGCCAAAGAATATGGTGCAGAAATTGTTGGGTATGACGAAGTCTCCTTAGGCACATCTGACTTCACCTCGGTGCTACAAAAAGTACGTGCTGCCAAGCCTGATGTTTTCATCGCAGCACAGTTCGCGGCTGATGCCGTTGCTTTGCTTAAACAAGTTCAACAAATGGGCTTGAACAAAGAAACCACTATTTTCAATGCGTTCATCACGAACGTGGTCGCAAAAGGTCTGCCACCAGAGGCTTTGGAAAACGTGTATGCCATGCACTACTTCTATTACGATCTCGC
The DNA here is from genome assembly GCA_903952885.1 of uncultured Burkholderiales bacterium. Classification (GTDB taxonomy): domain Bacteria; phylum Pseudomonadota; class Gammaproteobacteria; order Burkholderiales; family Burkholderiaceae_C; genus Limnohabitans. Next base: position 3,507 of record CAJBHE010000158.1, on the reverse strand, counting down.
GACGTTTGCTGACAAAGAAGTAGCCAAGTCAGCCAAAGAATTCACCGATTTGTACCGCGCCAAATATGGCCGTCCTCCAGATGCCTATGCTGCCATTGCCTACATTGCGTATATGGAAATGTTCCGTGGTTTTGAAGAGGCAAAAAGCTTCGACCCAGCCAAAGTTTCCGCTGTCATGCGCAGCAACAATGGCAACTTCAATACCCTCAAGGGGTCAGCACGTTGGCGCGAAGACCATGCAGCTGAATACAAGCACGCCGCATTCTTAGTCAAAGGCAAAGGCGCTAAAGATCAAAAGAACGAATGGGACTTGTTCACTGTCATCAACTCAGTCGGTGGCGACCAAGTGATGCCATCCCTCAAGTCACTGGGTTATTGATACACCAACCACAATGAACCTAAAGCACACTGCAACTCCAGTGCTCCAAGCCCAGGGCGTGACCAAACGCTTTGGGGCCTTGGTGGCTGTCGACCATGTGGATTTCCAAATGGCCGAACACGAGGTGGTGGCAATTCTTGGCTCCAACGGGGCCGGGAAAACCACTTTTTTTAATTTATTGACAGGCATGTTTGCGCCCAGTGAAGGCACGATCTTTTACAAGGGTGAAAACATCACACAATTGAGTCCAGCCGAGCGCGTGGCCAAAGGGTTAACGCGATCATTTCAGCTGACTTCTACGTTTGACACGCTCACCGTACTCGATAACTTGGTGTTGGCTTATTACCGCTCACACTACAAAACAACGATATGGAACTTGCTGACCACTCGGACCGCAAGTTTGCATCACGAACCCAAAATCATTGAAGCCATTGAGACTTTTGATCTTCAAGATATCCAGTCGCGCTTTGTGCGTAGCTTGAGCTTGGGCGAAAAACGCCGTCTTGAGATTGCTATGGCCATCTTGGCTGACCCCGAAGTGCTTCTCTTAGACGAACCCTTGGCAGGCTTAGCCGAATCAGAAATCAAGGGCGTTCTCAAAGTATTGCGCAACCAAATTGGTCGACAAACTATTTTGATAGTCGAGCACAAGATTTCTCACATCCAAGATTTTGCGCAACGGCTAGTCGTCATGCACGATGGCCGTGTTGTCGCTGAAGGTGGCTACGAAGAATGCTTGAACCATCCTGAAGTCAGGCGTAGTTACTGGCAAATTGAAGCAACGGAAGACGCGAATGCTTGAACCCCATGATCACCTCATCGTCAATAACTTGAACGTCTCTCGTGGAGAGGCCCACGTTTTATTTGATATCAACATGCACTTGGCTCCAAATGAAATTGTGGCCTGTGTTGGCCGGAACGGCGCTGGCAAGTCGACCTTACTTAAAAGTATTTCCGGTTTTTTGCAAGCCGACAGCGGTGATGTCCAAAGTCATGGACATGTGCTGACTGGCTTGCGTCCCTACGAGGTTGCACGCTTAGGCGTGAAATATGTCCCCCAAGACAAACGCGTGTTTTCGGACTTGACGGTAAGAGAAAACCTAGAACTAGGAAGTTACGCGAGCGGTGACTACGACTGGGATCCGGTGATCACTTATTTCCCAAAGCTGCAAATCTTGATGGATCGCAAAGCCGGCCACTTAAGTGGCGGTGAAAGACAAATGCTCATGATCGGCCGCGCCATTTTGGGACGGCCCAAAGTTCTTCTGATCGACGAGCCGACAGAGGGCTTAGCGCCAAGCATCGTGACGCATCTGAAATATGTGTTCACTGAGCTGAGTAAAAGCGCATCCGTTTTGATTGTTGAGCAAAACCTACCCTTGGTTTGCGCCATCTCTAAGCGTGTTTATGCTTTGAAAGAAGGCCGCTTTGTTGCCGAGTTAAAAGATGATCAGGTTCGCACCGACGTGTGTGAACATTACCTCTAGGAATTGCCATGTTGAATTCACTTCATTGGTGGCGTGGCATTTTGATCACGTTCACCGCACTCTGGTTAGCGAAGTTCGTTCTACCCTTACCTTTCATGAATGAGGTTTTGGTTTTTTCAATTTACACCATTGGTTGTAACTTTTTATTAGGTCGCGTTGGCTTCATCTCATTTGGACAGCCTGCGTATTTGGCGGTGGGTGCATATGCCACAGCGTTCTATTTGTTTTACTTTGGAACCAATCCCTACATTGGCATCTTGATTGGATTGGCTGCTGGCTTTGTATTCGCCTTCATCGTGGGCTTGCTCTTCGTTCGCTTGCGTAGTGACTACTTTGCATTGGTGAACTTGGCTTTGTCTGTGATCATCTTTTACATGTTGCAAAAAGTGCTGGCTGACATTACCAAGGGCGATAACGGACTTTGGTTTTTAACCAACATCGATGCTACGCCCATCTTCAACCTCACCAAGCCCTCTGAGTTTTTTCTGTTTTGTATTTTTGTAGGAGCGGCTGTTTGGGCTTTGTACAAATACCTTGACGACACCTTGTTTGGTGCTTGCTGCTTGGCGACCAAAATCAATGAAACGAAACTCGAATTCATCGGTTACGACAACTTCAAAATTCGTCTCACCGCTTTCGTGATAGCCAACACCACCACAGCCTTTGCAGGTAGTTTGTACGCCATTTACTTGGGCTTTGTGAGCCCTGAGATGACAGGCCATTCGCGCACCGCAGACCCTGTGGTGGTCACCATCTTAGGTGGCGTCGGCTCTTTGTGGGGACCGATTGTGGGCACTTTGGCCTACACCGGCTTGCGTGATGTGGCCAGTAAATTCATTGGCAATTGGGAGTTGATCGTTGGCTTCATCTTGGTCTTCATCATGATGACCAACTCGGTAGGCCTCTACGGAACGCTTGAAAATTGGAGTAAAAGTTTGTGGCGCCGCTTGTCGGGTCAGAAAGGTACGGCATGACCGCACAATTGTTATTTTCTGGCGTCATTTTTGGACTGAGTCTTGCCAGCATCTATTTCTTAATTTCGATCGGCTTGTCTTTGTGCTTTGGTTTGATGCGAATCATCAGCTTAGATCAACTGCTCTACTACACCATTGGTGCGTACATCACCTACAGCATCAGCGCGATCACAGGCAACCTATGGATCGGCGTCATCGGTGGCGTAGCTGTGGGCGCACTCTTGGCATTTGCGGTGGAGCGTTTGGTGTTTAAACGCATCTATGAGCGTGAGCTCACATTCAGCATGATCACCTCATTTGGTATCTTGTTGGGCGGCATTGGTGTGGTCAAAGGGCTTTGGGGCGTTGTTCCACGTCCTGTTCGTATGCCATTGGATGAACAAATCAATTTATTTGGCACTGACATTCCTGTGTATCGCCTGTCAGTGATTGTTGTGGCTGCGCTGGTTTATGCGGGTATTTGGCTCTTCTTGAATCGCACCATCATTGGCAAAGCCATTCGGGCTGGCATTGAAGACATGGAACACGTCGAAGGCTTGGGTATCAACGCTGCACGCTTGTTCACCATCACGTTCGTCTTGGCGGGTGCGTTGTCTGCACTCGCGGGTGGCATTTATGCACCCCTGATCATGGTGGATCCCCACATGGGCCTTGAGATCTTGGCCTT
>CAJBHE010000157.1 GCA_903952885.1 uncultured Burkholderiales bacterium | reverse complement strand
CACCGCCCAACGCAGCAGACTCAAATGTGATGGACAGCTCGTTATCGCCGTCTTTTAGTTTGCGCGCGCCCGAACGAACTGTCATCAACGTTTTGTGTGTGGGCAATGCCACGCCAGGAACGATAGAAATCAAACCGCTTTGTGCAGTGTAGATTCGGTTTTTGCTGTCGTCCAGTAAGACGATGTTGCTGCCTGGCTTGAGTTCATCCGCGTGATTCAGTAATTCAACGCGCACCAAGCTGCCACCTTCGGTGTCAAAACTGAGTTTGGTCACGTCGGTTTCAATTTGCACAAGCTCTTTGGTGGCTAAACGCGTTTCAACCGCAGGAACCGCTGCTGCGTTGCCTTGTAGCAAAACAGGTGCTGGCACACCTGCCGCTTGTGGCACAGCAGAAACTGCATCTGTTGCTACCTTGGCCTGTTGTGCGGGCGTTGGGAAAAACGTGGCCTTGTGTCCGTTATGAACTTGCCATTGGTCCCACAAAAGTACCATGGAGAAACCAAAGATCACCCACAAAATGGTGCGGCGAATGTCATTCATGAAGTTTTCTTTCCGGAGTTGGAAGAGGTCAAAGAGCTAAAAAAAGTAGGTGGCACAGGATCATGCCCGCCAACACACCATGGATGGCAACGCGCCAACCGGTGCAAAGTTAAATAGCTTCCCCGTGCGGCACCGTGCAGCGCTAAAGCTTGCAGCGAATATGCAGAGCACGTTGGTTCAAACCGACATGACGAACCAAGCCACGGACTGAGCAGCAAACGATAACCACGCACCAGGGTCATTAAGAATGACTGCATCATGCGGTGCTCACTCGGCCAAACAATTGTTTGAGCTCTTCGCGAACGGTTTGCTTAAGCGCATCCGAGGAGGCGCTTACAAACTTTTGAGTGTTAAACGTTGCGCGCAACCGAACCACGTAGGCGGTAGCCGTCAAGTTTTTTTCAAATTCGCACGAAACCGCGTGAATTTGCCGTCGAATTAAATTGCGCGTGACAGCACTTTTGGCCCACCGTTTTGGGGTGAGTGCGCCCACCATCAATACACCATCGACAAACAGGGCCGGGGTTTGTTCAAACCCAGACCCTGTAACGGATTTGTCAAGTGGTTGCCACTGATGCAACACAAAATGCGGCGTATGAGCCACGGAACCTGCCGACATGACAGCTTGGAATTCTGACCACTGATGCAGATGTTCCACGGCGCTTGGGTCGCGGGCCTGGTCAGCGGTCAAAATTAGACAGCCAGACGTTTGCGACCTTTAGCGCGGCGTGCATTGATTACAGCGCGGCCACCGCGTGATTTCATACGAACTAAAAAGCCGTGGGTGCGGGCGCGACGAGTTTTAGAAGGCTGGTAAGTGCGTTTCATGATTTTTCCAAAAAGCTAAGCCCTGAGATATCAGGGAAACCAATGATTATCTCAAACTTTTGGGGCACTTGCGGACTTTTATCCACACTCTTTTACCGAGGCCTTTTAAAAAAGACTTTTTCATTTGCTCAACCTGTGGATAATTTTTGATAAAGTGCACTATTGCTTGTCTTTTAAAGGCAGCTATCCACAGAAAAATATCTCATGAATCAGGGTCTTTCTTCCTCTGCCGCTGACGGCCTATTACCCCCATCGGGTGATGGTTTGTGGCAAGCCTGCGTTGATCAATTGGCGCAAGAACTGCCAGAGCAACAGTTCAATACGTGGATCAAACCACTCGCTGCAAACGTGGCTAGCGACTTCAGTAAAGTCGTTATTTTTGTTGGCAACCGTTTCAAACTGGACTGGATTCGTGCTCAATATGCCAATCGCATGGCGGGCTTGCTGCAACAACTTCATGGCCAGCCCATTCAAGTTGAGTTAGCGATCACTCCCAAAGAAACACCTGTCAGAATTAAGCCTGTCTCATATTCTCAAGAACTCGAATCCTTGCCCGAGAGCTTTGTGGGCTTGGAAGAAGGTATTCCTAGCGGCCCGCGCACGCGCCTCAATACAGGACTGACATTTGACACCTTAGTCGAAGGTACTGCCAACCGTATGGCTCGCGCAGCTGCCATGCATGTGGCCACCATGCCAGGGCAGTTGTACAACCCTTTGTTCATCTACGGCGGTGTGGGTTTGGGTAAGACCCACTTGATGCACGCAGTGGGCAATAAGCTGTTGTCTGAACGACCCGACGCCAAAGTTCTCTACATCCATGCAGAACAGTTCGTATCTGATGTGGTTAAAGCTTACCAACGCAAAACTTTTGATGAGTTCAAAGAGCGTTATCACTCACTCGATCTGCTTTTGATCGATGATGTTCAGTTTTTTGCCAACAAAGAGCGCACTCAAGAAGAATTTTTTAACGCGTTTGAAGCTCTGTTGGCTAAAAAGTCACACATCATCATGACGAGCGATACCTACCCCAAAGGCCTCACCGACATTCATGAACGCTTGGTTTCTCGCTTTGATGCAGGCTTAACCGTGGCGATTGAACCGCCCGAGCTTGAAATGCGTGTCGCAATTTTGATCAGCAAGTCACGCGCTGAAGGTTCAGAAATGCCCGAAGAAGTCGCTTTCTTCGTGGCAAAAAATGTACGTTCTAACGTGCGCGAGCTAGAAGGTGCCTTGCGAAAAATATTGGCTTACTCGCGTTTTAACCAAAAAGAGATTTCGATTCAGCTGGCACGTGATGCCCTGCGCGATTTACTTTCCATCCAGAACCGCCAAATTTCCGTAGAGAACATCCAAAAAACTGTCGCCGACTATTACAAGATCAAAGTGGCGGACATGTACTCTAAGAAGCGTCCTGCATCGATTGCAAGGCCACGGCAGATTGCCATGTACCTTGCCAAGGAACTGACACAAAAGAGCCTTCCTGAGATTGGTGAGCTGTTTGGTGGACGTGATCACACCACGGTGTTGCATGCGGTACGCAAAATCACTGCTGAACGACAACAAATGGCTGACTTAAACCAACAGTTGCACGTCCTAGAGCAAACACTCAAAGGCTAAACAGTAAAAGAATAACCTTGTGGATAGTTTCTGGACAACACCAGAGTTATGCACAGAAAAGTAGGAATTAAGAAGTTATCCCCGTTTGAACGACAGCATAAAAGCAAACTTGCCAACACCTTAGCGGTGAGTCCAAGTACTTGAAAAAAAAGAGGAAAATGCTGTTGTCCACAGAAAGATGCTTTACTTACCTACTACTACTAATTTAAATAAAGAAAACAAGAGGAAGAGATGATCGTACTGAAAGCTACACAAGACAAGGTTTTGTCAGTTCTGCAATCTGTTGCAGGAATCGTTGAGCGTCGCCATACATTGCCAATCTTGGCAAACGTGTTGATTCGTAAAACAGGTAGTTCATTGCAACTGACCACCAGTGATTTAGAAATCCAAATTCGCACCACAGCCGAACTCGATGGTGACGCAGGCAACTTCACCACCACGGTGGGTGCACGCAAGTTGATTGATATTTTGCGCACTATGCCTTCGGATCAAACGGTGAGCTTGGAATCGAATCAAAATAAATTGATTTTGAAAGGTGGCAAAAGCCGTTTTACATTGCAAAGCTTGCCAGCCGAAGACTTCCCGTTGGTGCAAGAAGCAGTCAACTTTGGTCCTTCATTCAGCGTGCCGCAAAAGACTTTGAAAGAGTTGTTGCATCAAGTGTCATTCGCTATGGCTGTGCATGACATTCGTTATTACTTGAACGGTATTTTGTTTGTGGCTGAAGGCAAGCAACTGAGTCTGGTTGCGACAGATGGTCACCGTTTGGCTTTCTCTTCTGCAACTTTAGATGTTGAAGTGCCACGTCAAGAAGTCATCTTGCCTCGCAAAACAGTGCTCGAAATGCAACGCTTGTTGAGTGACAAAGAAGGTGCAATTGAGATGCAATTTGCCGGCAACCAAGCCAAGTTCACATTTGATGGCATGGAGTTTGTGACCAAGCTGGTGGAAGGTAAGTTTCCCGATTACAACCGTGTGATTCCAAAGAACCACAAGAACACCATTACCATGGGTCGTATGGCTTTGCTGGCCACCTTGCAGCGCACAGCAATTTTGACCAGTGAAAAGTTCAAAGGGGTTCGCCTGAACTTGGAGCCCGGTGTGTTGCGCGTGGCTTCAAGTAATGCGGAGCAAGAAGAAGCTGTCGACGAACTCGAAATTGATTACAACGGCGACGCCATCGAAATTGGTTTCAATGTGACTTACTTGATTGATGCTTTGACCAATATGGAT
>CAJBHE010000156.1 GCA_903952885.1 uncultured Burkholderiales bacterium | reverse complement strand
GGTCGGTCATCACGATCACCCCTGACAGGTCGGGCCTCATGTCGTAAGGCAATAACGAGCCTTCTTGTCGCCAAGCGCAATGAAAACTTTTGCAGGGATCTTGAGGTCTGTTCTCGTAAACGCCACAGCCGTTATCAGCGCAATGAACGCATGGTGAGCCCAAATGGGCTTTTGCAAAAGGTGTGTGGATATTTAACCAACCCTCGCAACATGCAGTGCAAGGCTGGCAGTTTCTTTGGTTGATCGCAGTCATACGCAAACGTTAAACAACGCGCGGTTTGGCGTGCGTGACGTTTAGGTCATTCGAATGTGTGATGACTCAGATGTCATCAAATGGAGAAGGTGCGAATACGCTCCACATGCGCCAATAGAGAGCGCATGGCCACGGTCCACAAACGCGGCGGTACGTCGTCATAAGCCAGTTTGACCCAGTCGTCCATGCTGGCCTCTGGGTGCTGCTGCATCACCTTCAAAATTTTGGCTTCGCGTTGGAGGCGATGTCTTTTGAGATGACTGATGCAGGCACGCGCATCGTGTGGTTCGCCCCACAGGTTGCCCAGCACGTAGCCATGGGCGGGAAAAATGAACGCGATATGGTATTGCACGCAGGCATCCAGTAATTTTTCGAGGGATTGCATGTAATCGTTCATGTTGCCGTCAGGTGGGTCAATGACGGTGGTGCTGCCATTGAGCACATGGTCGCCGCTGAACAACAAGCCGTCTTCTTCCAACACCAGGCACAGATGGTTGGCTGCATGGCCAGGAGTGTGCATCACACGCAAGGTGTGCGTGACACCGTTGCCTTGGAGCAATAGTCTTTCGCCATCCTCTAATTCACGGTCTGGTGTGAAGGCACTGTGTGCACGCGCAGAGGCATGCGAGGCCAAACCAAGAATCGGCGGAGGGTGTCGGTGCTGCGTGCACATGGCTTGCAGTGGCGCAGCCCCCGGCGAATGGTCGGGGTGCGAGTGGGTGCATATGATGTAGCGTATGTTGCCGCCTGCAGTTCGCCACAAACGGTCTAGGTGCTCGGTATCGGCAGGGCCTGGATCGATGGCGGCATAGCCTGTATTGGGGTCACCTACCAAATAGCTGTTCGTGCCGGGGCCGGTCATCACGCCTGGGTTGGGTGCAGTGAGGCGTAGCACGTTTTTCAGCAGCAGCACGGGTTGGTCGGTGACCCAGTCAAGGCGATGCAGCATTTGCCCATCGGGGCAGGTGAGGGTCAGTTCGCCAAATGGCGCTTCATGCGCCATGTAGCGCGCCTCTTTGCCGCCCAGCCAGCCTGCCCGATGCATCGCAGCAGAAACGGGGTTATTGGGTTTATGTAAGAGTTGGGTAGAACGTGGCATTGATAGATTATGTAGATAACGCGCGCACATAGTGTTTACCCTTGCGTAAAAGCCGCATAGATTTTTTGTAAGCTTGGAACCACAATTTGGAAATATAAATTCATTGGAGTGACCTGTATGCAACGACGCAAATTCAAGACTGCGCTTGTTTTCGCCCTAACTTTGGCCGCTCTCAGCGTGCCCCATTTGGCTGTCGCTCAAGCATGGCCGACCAAGCAGCCCATCAAGTTGGTGGCGGTGTTCCCACCAGGTGGCTCGGTGGACCAAGTGGCGCGCATCATTGGCCAGCCTTTGTCCCAGCAACTCGGTCAAACCGTGATTGTGGAAAACCGTGGCGGCGCATCCGGTGCGATTGGCACCGCCGCTGTTGCGCAGTCGGCCCCCGATGGCTACACCTTCGCCGTGGTGTTTGACACGCACGGCGTAAACCCCGCCCTCAACCCTAGCCTGCCTTACGACAGTAAAAAAGATCTGACACCTTTGGTGTTGGTGGGCACTTCGCCCATGGTTCTGGCTACGCACGTCAACTCTGAATACAAAACTTTCAAAGACGTGCTGGATGCTGCCAAGGCCAAGAAGAACGTGAGCTTCGGTTCAATTGGCAACGGCAGCTTAGGTCATTTGGCCATGGCATTGTTAGCCAAAGATGCCAACGTGGAATGGACACACATCCCCTACAAAGGCGGCGGCCCCATGATGAGCGATGCCATTTCTGGCCATGTGCCTTTGTCCATTGGTTCAGTGTTTGTAACTAAGCCCCATATCGACAGCGGGCGCATGCGCCCATTGGCTGTGACCACCACCAAGCGCGCTGCTGATTTGCCTAACGTGCCGACCATAGCTGAAAACGGCTACCCTGGCTTTGAAGCTCCCGCATGGTGGGCTGTGTTGGCACCCGCCAAGACCCCCGCTGAGATCGTCAAGCGCATGAACGAAGAGCTCAACAAAGTGTTGAAGAACCCAGAAGTGGCCAAAAAGCTCGACGCGCAAGGGATTGACATCATGGGCGGAACCCCTGCTCAAGCTGGTGCTTTCATCGACAAGCAGATGACCATTTGGTCAAAGGTGGTCAAAGACAACGGCATCAAAGCGGATTGACGCGCTTGATCTTTTTGTGATCTTGGATTTGTTTTTTGATTCGGCGTATTTGGCGTATGCCGCACTAGGCGCACTTTTAGTGGGTTTGTCCAAGGGCGGCTTGCCGTCGACGGGAACGTTGGCGGTTCCCATCTTGTCATTGGTCATGTCGCCCATCAAGGCGGCGTCTTTGTTGTTGCCCATTTATGTGATTTCTGACATTGTGGGCGTTTGGTTGTATCGAAAAAACTTCAGCCCTTGGAATTTGAAGGTGTTGATACCCGCTGGTGTGTTTGGCGTGTTCGTGGGCTGGCTCACGGCTTCGATCATTTCAGAAAAAATGGTAACGCTGTTGATTGGCCTCATTGGCGTGGTGTTTTGTCTCAACACGTGGCTGCGCAAAAAACCAACAGGATCACCCAAGCCTCCCACCTTGTTCCCAGGTTTGTTTTGGGGTACCTTGTCGGGATTTACCAGCTTTATTTCTCACGCCGGTGCGCCGCCCTACCAGGTGTATGTGTTACCCCAGCAATTGCCAAAGACGGTGTTTGCAGGTACAGCCACCTTGGTGTTTGCGGCGATCAACTTGGCCAAAGTTTTGCCCTACCAAAATTTGCGGCCCTACAACATGGCCGACATGATGGACGCCTTGGTGCTGATTCCATTTGCCATTGGCGGCACTTTTTTGGGCGCAGTGTTGACCAAAAAAATTCCGGATATCTTGTTTTTCCGTTTGATTCAGATCGGTCTTTTTGCCATTTCACTCAAGCTCATTTGGAGTGCGCGCGACATGATTAATTTTTGAGGAT
>CAJBHE010000155.1 GCA_903952885.1 uncultured Burkholderiales bacterium | reverse complement strand
TAGCCAACGAATGGCGCGATTGAAGGAGGTCAAGGCCAAAGGCGTGAGCAGAACAAACGCACTAAAGCCCACCAAGATGAACGGGCGCTTAGCAATATCCTCAGCAATGTCACCCCACTCAAAGCCCATATCTAGCCAGCTGTAGCAAAGCAAATGCAATACGACGAAGAAGTAGGTGAACAAGCCAAACATGCGTCGCAATTTAGCCAGCTCGGGCAAACCAAAGATCACACGCATAGGCGTCACCGCCAACGTCACGCACAACAAACGCAGCGTCCAGTCGCCCGTGGCGCGAATCAAATACTCAGCTGGGTTGGCACCCAAGGCATCGTTCGCTGCGCCCCACACCAGCCACACAAAGGGCAACATACACAACAGCCAAAGCACAGGCTTGGCGGTCTGGTGTTGCAGTAATTGGCGAAAAGCGACTTTCACCTCAATAAAACTTACTCAGGTCCATGCCAGCGTAAAGCTGGCCCACTTGGGCTTCGTAGCCATTGAACATCAAGGTTTTGCGCTTCTTAGCAAACAGGCCGTCTTCACCAATGCGGCGTTCGGTCGCTTGGCTCCAACGCGGATGGCTCACGCTTGGGTTGACGTTGGAAAAGAAACCGTACTCTTGCGGCGCGGATCGGCCCCATGAGTTGATGGGTTGCTTTTCGACAAAGCGGATTTTCACCAAGCTCTTGGCACTTTTAAAACCGTATTTCCACGGCACGACCAAGCGCACAGGCGCACCGTTTTGATTGGGCAACACTTCGCCATACATGCCAAAGCTCAAGAGCGTGAGCGGGTGCATGGCCTCGTCCATGCGTAGGCCTTCGACGTAGGGCCAATCGAGCACACGCGAGCGCACGCCAGGCATGGTTTTTGGATCGGCTTGGGTGATGAACTCTACATACTTGGCGCTGCCCAAAGGCTCCACGCGTTTGATGAGTTCGCCTAGCGAGTAACCCAACCACGGAATGACCATCGACCAGCCTTCGACGCAGCGTAAGCGGTAAATGCGCTCTTCCATCGGGCTAAGTTTGAGCAACGCGTCTAGGTCAAAACGTGCTGGTTTTTTGACAAGGCCTTCGACTTCCACCGTCCAAGGTTTGATTTGCAAGGTGTGTGCGTATTTGGCCGGATCTGACTTGTCAGTGCCAAATTCGTAGTAATTGTTGTAACTGCTGGCGTCGGCATAGGTGGTGATTTTTTCCATGGTGTTGGAACCGCTCACGCGGCTCACGGCACCTGTCAGAGGGGCCAACTTGCCCGGACGCCCCTCGGCTTCGCTGGGCGCCTGTGCCAAGGCATCTCGTGCAGCCCATGTCGCCATCGACAAGCCTGCGACACCAGCAGCCATTTGTTTGAGCCAATCCCTACGCTGGGCATACGCTGTTTGCGACGTGATCTCGCTACCCAAAGGATGCACAAAAGCTGAGTCAGCGCTTTTTAAAAATGGCTTGGAGTGCACGAGAGCGTCCTTTGGATTTAAAAGTTTTTGTATTGTGAAGCAAAGTCAACATGCACTTACGCCACCCACCCAAAGACCTTGGCACTGAAAACAAAAAAGCTGGCCCAAGGCCAGCTTTACATTGGGAGCATGAACGTTATGAATTAACGCAAGCCAGCGACGTAGTCAGCCACAGCCTTGATTTCACGGTCATTCAATTTGGCAGCAACACCGCTCATTTGAGCGCTATTACCACGGCCAACGTTTTGACCAGCGCCTCTGTTGCCGTGCTCACGGAACGCTGTCAGTTGCGCCATGGTGTAGTCAGCATGTTGACCTGCTAAACGTGGGTATTGTGCGGGAATGCCAGCGCCAGTTGGGTTGTGGCAGCCTGCACAAGCCGCGATTTGGCGTTCAGCAACACCACCGCGGTAAATGCGCTCACCCAACACAACCAAATCTTTTTCTTTGGCAAAGTTGGGTTTGGATTCTTTGGAGCCCAACCATGCGGCCACATTCTTCATATCTGCGTCAGACAAGCCTGCAGCCATACCGCTCATGATGGCATTTGCACGTTTGCCAGACTTGTACTCTTGCAATTGCTTGACCAAATAGTCTGGATGCTGTTGCGCGAGCTTGGGGTAGGCGGGTGCGCCCGAATTTCCATCTGCCCCATGGCAAGCCGAGCAAACAGCGCTGTAAGTGGCTTCACCCTTGGCTAAATCAGCCTTGGCGACAGGGGCTGCGGACTCAGCAGCATTTGAAACGGCAGGGACCGCTAGGGCGGCAGCGATGAGCAAAGAGGCAATCAGCTTCATATGTATTCTTTGGTTAATGTGTCTCAAAGACGGCGAAAAACTTGCGTGATTCTACAATGCCGCATGAATCAGCCTGACCCACAAGACACCCAAGTCCCTAATGACCCCTTTGAGGTGCCCGAAATAGCGGTTTTGAACGCTGAATTTGAAGCCCAACGCGAAGCCGAACGCGCCGCTGCCAAAGCCGCATTCGAGCTCTTAAGCCCCGCCGATCAAGCCAAATACGCCATGGGATGGCTGCACACCGCAAGGTTTTTGACCACCGCTGCCCAGCTGCACCACCTGCCGACCTACGATTTGCCCGAAATTGCATTTGTGGGCCGCTCAAACGCCGGCAAATCCACTTGCATCAACGTGTTGACCCAGCAAAAACGCTTGGCCTATGCGTCTAAAACCCCAGGCCGCACGCAACACATCAACTTGTTTGCCATGGGCCGCCATGGCAAGACCGACGCCGTTCTGGCTGACTTGCCAGGCTACGGCTATGCCGCAGTGCCCAAGCAAGACAAGATCCGTTGGCAGCAAGTGATGGCCAACTATTTGCTCACCCGCCCCAACCTGCGTGCGGTGGTGCTGATGTGTGATCCACGGCACGGACTCACCGAACTGGACGAAATTTTGTTGGACGTGATTCGCCCGCGCGTGGCAGAAGGCATGAAGTTTTTGGTGTTGCTCACCAAGGCTGACAAGCTCAACAAAACCGAAGGTGCGAAAGCCCTGCAAATCACCAAGCTGCAAGCCGGCGGCGGTGAGGTGCGCTTGTTCTCGGCACTTAAAAAACAAGGTGTGGACGAAGTGGCTGCCACCTTGTACAAGTGGATGCACCCTTGATTTAGCTGGGCGCTCGACCTTAGCCGGCTAAGCGCCTTAACAAGTTAAATTAATAAAGCTCTGCAGCGCCTGGCGGACGGGTTTTGAAGCGCTTGTGCACCCAAAAGTATTGAGCAGGCATGGTGTTGATGAACCCCTCTAAGCGCTGGTTCATGGTGGCCGTATCGGCCCAGATATCGTCTGTTGGGAAGTCATTCCAAGCGGGATGGACCACCACCTCGTAACCGGCCTCCGTCATGCGCGTGATGACAGGCACCACGCGGGCTCGACCGAGTTTGGCAAAGCGTGGCAAGGACGGCACAGTGGCCGCTGGCTCGCCGTAGAACGGTACAAAAATAGACTCGTTCGCACCAAAGTTCATGTCGGGCAAAAGGTAGAGCAGCTCGTTTTGGCGCAAGGCGGCAACGATGGGTTTGACACCATCCTCACGGCGAAACAAACGTACTTGGCCAAAGCGTCCTCGACCCTTCGCCACCCACGCATCCACTGCAGCATTGGACTGCGGTGTGAAGATGGTGGTGAAGTGCAATGGCAAGCTCATGGTGAGCGCTGTCCAACCCACATCCAAGCCCATAAAATGCGGCGCAAAGAGCACGGTCGGTGTGGACTCAGACAAAGCCGCCACCTCCCCCGAGAGCTTTACGCGCGACTGAATGCAAGCTGCACTGCGGTGCCAGAGCCAACTGCGGTCCAGCCAGGCTTGCGCAAAAAACACAAAGGTTTGGTGCGAGATTAAGTCACGCTCGGCATCGGCCAAATCCGGGAAGCACACGCGCAAATTGGTTTGCACCACGCGGCGGCGAGAGGGAATCACCACCCACAGCAAAGCACCCAAGCCAGCGCCCAAGGCACGTAGCCATGACAAAGGCAAATAGCCCAGAGCGCGCAGCAAAAACAAACCCAATTGGCTCAACATGGCTTAGCCCTCAGCGCGCGGCTGTTTGTCGCGGGCGTAGCCCCACAGGTATTGGCCGGGGGCCTGGCACACCATGCCCTCCACCCCTCGGTTCACAGCAGTGGCGGCCACTTCAGACGATACCGTGCCGTCTTTCATTTCAGGTGCATCAAACGGGCGCATGTGCATGCAAAAACCTTGGCCTACGGGCAAGCGTTCGCACCACGTCATGATGACTTGCGCACCCGTTTGCTGAGCGAGCTTGGCCAACAAAGTCATGGTGTAGACATCGCGGCCAAAAAACGGCGCCCACACACCTTGACCTAAGGGTGGCACTTGGTCTGGCAAGATAGCCGTGTAGCCACCGCTGCGTAAGGTGCGAATGAGCGTTCGCACACCGGCCAGCGAAGTGGGCGCGGAATCTAAATAAGGGCGTGTGCGGGCATTGGCCACCAAGGGCTCTAGCCACGCTTTGCGTGCAGGGCGAAAGAGCGCCACCATGGGCCCATAGGTTGGGCCAAACTTTTCAGCAATGGCTTGTGCACCCATCTCCCACGATCCCAAATGCGGCGACATGATGATGACGCCCTTGCCCGCCTGCATGGCCGCATCAAAGTGCTCAGCGCCGTCCCATCTCACCAAGCCATCCAACTTGGCGCTGTGAGGACGCATCCATACCCAAGGCAGCTCGGCCACCATCGCGCCAATCGCTGCCACCGCGGGTCGAGCATCACGCCACGCCACGCCAGCCGCTTGCACATTCGCCTTGAAATGACGGCGATAGCTGGGCGAAAAACACCACACCAGCCAGCCCAGCCCAGCCCCAAGCCGCTGCATCCAAGGCAGAGGCATGCGGGCGAGCAGCTGAAAAATGTGGGGAACAAAAGACATGAACTTTTTACTAACTTTGATAACACCACTAGAATATCTATTGTCGCCGAGTTAAAGAACTACTTGCAGGGCGACAACACACTTCGGTGTGTAGGCTAAGAGCGATCTGGGCCATTCTGCTAAAGCGTTCGCTAGGCTCCAAGTTTTCAGGGTCGGCAACGCCGAACAACCCATTGAAAACAAGGAGCTTTTTTCATGTCTAGCAATTACCTCTTCACTTCTGAATCCGTTTCAGAAGGCCACCCAGACAAAGTGGCAGACCAAATCTCTGACGCGATTTTGGACGCGATATTCGAACAAGATCCACGCAGCCGCGTCGCCGCGGAAACCCTCACCAATACTGGTTTGGTTGTGTTGGCTGGCGAGATCACCACCAACGCGCACGTGGATTACATCCAAGTCGCACGCGACACCATCAAACGCATTGGCTACGACAACACCGACTACGGCATCGACTACAAAGGTTGCGCTGTGATGGTTTGTTACGACAAGCAATCCAACGACATCGCCCAAGGCGTGGACCACGCATCTGACGACCATCTCAACATCGGCGCGGGCGATCAAGGCCTGATGTTTGGCTACGCTTGTAGCGAAACACCAGAGTTGATGCCTGCACCCATCTATTACGCACACCGCTTGGTCGAGCGCCAAGCCCAGCTGCGCAAAGACGGCCGCTTGCCTTTCTTGCGTCCTGACGCCAAGAGCCAAGTGACCATGCGCTATGTGGACGGCAAGCCCCACAGCATCGACACCGTGGTGTTGTCAACTCAACACAGCCCTGACCAAAGCGAGTCTGCCACCAAGATGAAAGCCAGCTTCAACGAAGCCATCATCGAAGAGCTGATCAAGCCCGTGTTGCCCAAAGATTGGTTGCAAGACACCAAGTTTTTGATCAACCCCACAGGACGTTTCGTCATCGGCGGTCCACAAGGCGATTGCGGTTTGACGGGCCGCAAGATCATTGTGGACACCTACGGCGGCGCATGCCCTCACGGCGGTGGCGCGTTCTCAGGCAAAGATCCATCCAAGGTGGACCGCTCGGCTGCTTACGCTGCACGCTACGTGGCCAAAAACATCGTGGCTGCTGGTTTGGCCACGAAGTGCCAAATTCAAGTGGCATACGCCATCGGCGTGGCACGCCCCATGAACATCACGGTGAACACCGAAGGCACAGGCGTGATCTCTGACGACAAAATAGCCGCCTTGGTCGCCGAACACTTTGACCTGCGCCCCAAAGGCATCATTCAAATGCTTGACTTGCTGCGTCCCATCTACAGCAAGACGGCAGCTTATGGTCACTTTGGTCGTGAAGAGCCCGAGTTCACATGGGAGCGTACCGACAAGGCTGCTGCATTGAAGGCTGCTGCTGGCGTGAAGTAAACGCTTCTTCGCTTTTTTAGCTTAAAGGGTCTCTTGTGTTTACGAGAGACCCTTTTTCTTTGTCCTCGGGGATGCAAGTTGGCGGTTCGGAAAACTTCAAGCGATTCGCGCTTGCAATGCCGATGCAGCAACTGATACGCAATGCCATAGCTACAAACGCAAGCCCTACTTCTTTGAGTGCAATCATGTTTGCCAAAAACAATACACGTGGCAAGCGTCACCACCCGTTAATAAATAGAAGCTTGGGTGGCGCGCCCCAAAAAGGCGCCATTCGTCGCGTAGCGATATAAGCCGTTTGGGGTGCACCACCCAAGCTTCGCTGTAACTTCAAATGCAAAAACCGAAGAATGAAAACAGCAGGTGCTCAAACCTCAGACGACTGCTGCAATGCCCACATCTGCGCATACCGCCCATTCAGCGCCAGCAAATCAGAGTGAGCACCACGCTCCACAATGCGCCCCGCATCGAGGACCAAAATCTCATGCGCATCCACCACGGTCGATAAACGGTGCGCAATCACCAACGTGGTTTTATTCTGCGCAGCGCTTTGCAGCTCGGCTTGAATCGCACGCTCATTGGCACTGTCCAACGCCGAAGTGGCTTCGTCAAAAATCACAATCGGTGGATTCTTCAGCAAGGTGCGCGCAATCGCCACGCGTTGCTTCTCACCACCCGACAACTTCAAACCACGCTCACCCACCATCGTGTCGTAGCCTTTGGGTGTGGCGGAAATGAAGTCGTGAATGTGCGCAGCCTTTGCGGCTTGCTCCACCTCTGCCTCAGTCGCATCCGTGCGTCCATAGGCGATGTTGTAGCGCACGGTGTCGTTGAACAGCACCGTGTCTTGCGGCACGATGCCCATGGCTCGACGCACGCTGCCTTGCGTGACTTGGCGAATGTCTTGCCCGTTGATGGTGATCGCGCCACTGCCCACGTCGTAAAAGCGAAATAACAAACGCGCCAAGGTGGATTTGCCAGAGCCCGAAGGTCCCACCACCGCCACGGTTTTGCCCGCTGGAATTTCAAAGCTAATGCCGTGCAAGATGGGGCGTTCGGCTTCGTAGGCAAACACCACCGATTCAAACTTCACCGTCGGTGGCCCGCTCAGCTTAAGCGTCGAGGCATTGGCCGCGTCAGCCACTTCGCGTTCCTTTTCAAGCAACGTGAACATGCGGTCTAAGTCAGTCAAGCTTTGCTTGATTTCGCGGTACAGCACGCCCAAGAAGTTGAGCGGGATATAGAGCTGAATCATGAAGGCGTTGATCATCACCAAATCGCCCAAGGTCATCCGGCCCTCCACCACGCCTTGCGTGGCGCGCCACAACATACCCACCAAGGCCACGGCGATGATGAGCTGTTGCCCCGTGTTGAGCAAAGACAAAGACGTTTGCGCCTTCAAGCGCGCACGACGCAAGGCTTGTAGGCTTTTGTCATAACGCGCGGCTTCAAACGCCTCGTTGTTGAAGTACTTCACCGTCTCATAGTTGAGCAACGAGTCCACCGCTTTGGTGTGGGCGGCTGAATCAAACTCATTGGCTTGGCGGCGGTACTGGGTGCGCCACTCGGTCACGAAAATTGTGAATACGATATACAGCGCAAGCGCCGTCAAGGTAATGCCGGCAAACCACACATCAAACTTCACCGCCAAGATGCTCAGCACCAAGGCCACTTCGATCAGCGTGGGCACGACGCTGTAGAGCGAATACGAAATCAGCGACTCAATGCCACGCACGCCGCGCTCGATGTCGCGCGTCATGCCACCGGTTTGACGCTCTAAGTGAAACCGCAGACTCAGACCATGGAGGTGCTGAAATGTTTCCAATGCAATTTGCCTAGCCGCGCCTTGCGTGGCTTTGGCAAACACCAACTCGCGCAATTCGGTGAACGCCGAGACCGACAAACGCAACACGCCATACACCAGCAGCAAGGACACGGGGACCACGATGACAGCCATCGGGTCGTTGGGCTTGAACGACATGGCATCGATCAATTCTTTGAGCAGCAAAGGCACGCTCACGTTCGCCAATTTAGCGCCCACCATGAAACTGAGCGCAGCAACCACTCGCCATTTGTATTGCCATAAATAAGGCAAGAGACGTCGGATGGTTTCACTGTCGGGGCGTTGTTGCTGAGGCTGCCCAGCAGGTGTGGGCTCAGAAGAAGGGGCGTGATGACGCATGTTGCACAATGCCAAAAAGTAATTCTTCGATTGTGCCTATGTCTAACCCTCAGAACCCTCACGCCGTCCCCTTGCCCACCGATCAAGAGTTGGTACTGAAGGTCATCCCCATGCCTGCCGACTGCAACCAAAACGGTGACATTTTTGGCGGCTGGGTCATGGCGCAGGTCGACTTGGCGGGTGCTGTGCTGCCGGCGCGTTATGTGCGCGGACGCATGGCGACGGTGGCGGTGAATGAATTTATTTTCAAGCACCCCGTCAAGGTGGGTGACATCTTGAGTTTTTTCTCACGCGTGCAGCGCATTGGCAACACCTCGATCAGCGTGAAGGTGGAAGTGTTTGCTGAGCGTTTCAGCTCTCAAGGTGAGTACATGAAAGTGACCGAAGCCACACTCACTTACGTGGCCATTGACGAAGCAGGCAAGCCTCGCGTCATCCCCAAAGACTGAACCTCAAGAGACGATGTAGGCACCCGTGCCGGTGGACATGAGCGTGCCATCAGGCCCGCGAAACTCCATGCGCGAGGTGCCGACGCGCGAGCCCACACGCAAGGCTTGGGCATGGATGGTGAAGTGCTCACCAATGCCGGGGCGCAAATAGTCCACCCGCAAGTCAATCGTGCCCAGCTTGGCAAAGCGTTCTAAACGTTCTGCAGGTGGTTCTTTCATGTGTTTGGCGGCCAAGCAGGCCATCACAGCCGCACTGCCAATGGCATCCAACACCGCGCTGATCACACCACCATGAATGCGGTTGTAGGCGAAATGCCCCACCAGCTCTGGGCGCATGTCGATGCGGGCCACCACTTCGTCTGGGGTGATGCTCACCAACTTTAGGCCCAGTGTTTTGTTGAAAACAATTTTTTCTTCGTAGATATCGCGAAAGCCTTCGAGGTAGTCAGGCTCAAACACAACAGGGCTGGGGTTGGGTTGCGTCATGCCTTGGGTCAGTCAAAGCTTAGAAAAGTCAGGCTTGCGTTTTTCCATGAACGCGCCAAATGCTTCTTTGGCGGCGGGCTCGGTCAGCATGCGACCAAACGAAGCGGCTTCTTCGTTCATTTGTTGTTGCACCAGTGCCGCTTGACCCGCTTTCATCAAACGCTTGGTTTCGAGCAATGACGACAGCGGCTTAGCAGCCAGCTTGCGCGCTTGCACTTGCACGTAGCTGTTCACTTCGGTAGGCGGCAACACGCGGTTGACCAAGCCAATTTCCAAAGCGGCTTCCGCCATGAACGGCTCACCCAACAACAGCGCTTCAGCGGCGCGGTGATAACCCATCATTTGCGGCGCTAGCAAACTCGATGCGGCTTCGGGGCATACGCCGAGGTTGACAAACGGCATGGCAAACGCCGCGTTGTCGCCCGCATAAACCAAGTCGCAATGAAACAGCAGCGTGGTGCCAATGCCCACAGCTGGGCCAGCCACCGCAGCCAACACGGGCTTGGGAAACGCCGCCATGCTGCGCAGCAAGCGAAACACAGGCGCATCTGGCGTTGAGGGCGGGTTATTCAAAAAATCAGCAATGTCGTTGCCCGCACAAAATACGGTTTCGTGACCCTGGAACACCAGCACGCGCACCTCTGGGTTGCGCTCAGCTTGCGTCACGGCATCGGCCAAAGCGGTGTACATCGCCGCAGTGAGGGAGTTCTTTTTGTCGACGCGGTTGAACGTCAAGGTCATCACACCGGCATCGATGTGGCTCAAAATTTCTGTCATATCAATCCTAATTACTGGGCGCGCAGCCAAACTTGGGTGCGGTAGAAGGGGCCAATATAGCCTCGCACTTGCAGCTTTTTGCCGCCCTCTTGCGGCACCATTTTGACGGTGTAGTCCTTGCCGTTTTCTGGGTCCAAAATTTTGCCGCCACTGGCCCAAAGGTTCTCGCTCGAAGCATCAGGCTTCACGCCACGGATGATTTCCATGCCAATGATGACTTGACCTTTGCGATCATCCTTGCAGTCGTCGCAAGTTTTCTGTGCATTGGGGTCGTTGCGGAGCGACTTGACCACGCGCCCGCTGAGTGAACCGTCTTTCTCCACGATCTGGATTTCGGCTTTCGCCTCACCGGTTTTGTCGTCAATTGAGTGCCAAGTGCCCACAGGCGTCATTTGCGCAAAGCTGCTACCTGCGGCCAACAGGGCCAAGCACGCGAGGGTTTTGAAAAAGTGTATGTGTGTCATGGTTTTAATTTACTCGAATTCATCAATATTGCCACTCAGGCAAACACGGCCTCTGTCTCCATCAGCACATCAGATCCTGCGCGTGCGGTGAGCATGAGCGATGCGGTTTCTGGAAACAGCTTTGCAAAGTAAAAGCGTCCGGTTTGCAACTTGGCTTGGTAGAAGGGGTCGCGGTTGCCTTCTGCGATTTTTTGCAACGCCACTTTGGCCATGCGCGCCCAGAAGTATCCAAACACCAAATGGCCCGCCACGCGCAGGTAGTCCACGGCTGCAGCGCCCACTTCGTCGGCGTTTTCCAAAGCTTTGTAGCCAATCTCACCTGTGAACTGTGTCATCTGTTGGCCCAACTTGGCCAGCGGGTTGATGAACTCAGCCATGTCCTCGTCGCCTTGCGCATCGGCCACCAGCTGGGCAATGAGCTTGCCAAACTTCTTGAGCGACGCACCTTGGTTGCCCAACACCTTGCGGCCCAGCAAATCCAAGCTTTGGATGGTGTTGGTGCCTTCATAAATCATGTTGATGCGGGCATCACGCACATATTGCTCCATGCCCCACTCACGGATGAAGCCGTGGCCGCCGAACACCTGCATGCATGACGATGTGGCCGTCCACGCGTTGTCGGTGATGAAAGCTTTCACGATGGGCGTGAGCAAGGCCACCTGCTCGGCCGATTCGGCACGCACCGCTTCGTCGGGGTGACTCAGTTCGCGGTCAATCAGCAGGGCGCAATATAATGCCAGTGCTCGGCCGCCTTCGGCATAGGCCTTGGCTGTGAGCAGCATCTTGCGCACATCGGGGTGGACCAAGATGCTATCGGCAGGTTTGCTAGGGTCTTTCGCACCCGTCAGGCTGCGCGACTGAATGCGGTCTTTGGCATAGGACACCGCGTTTTGGTAAGCCACTTCGGTCAATCCCAACGACTGTATGCCCACGCCAACGCGGGCGGCGTTCATCATCACAAACATAGCCGCCAAGCCTTTGTTGGCTTGCCCCACCATCGTGCCCACTGCGCCGTCCAGCACCATTTGGCAGGTGGCATTGCCGTGAATACCCATCTTGTGCTCTAAGCCGCCACAGTAAATGCCATTGCGCTCGCCCACGCTGCCATCGGCGTTGACATGAAACTTGGGCACCACAAACAGGCTGATGCCTTTGCTGCCAGCCGGTGCATCGGGCAAACGTGCCAACACCAAATGCACGATGTTGCTCACCAGATCGTGCTCGCCCGCGCTGATGAAGATTTTGTTGCCAGTGATCCGGTACGTGCCATCGGCTTGTGGCTCTGCCTTGGTACGCAATAGGCCCAGATCAGTGCCGCAATGCGGCTCGGTCAAACACATGGTGCCCGTCCACTCACCGCTGGTGAGCTTGGGCAAGTAAAGCGCTTTTTGCGCATCGCTGCCGTGAACGTGCAACGCCTCATATGCGCCGTGCGTGAGGCCCGGATACATGGTCCACGCTTGGTTGGCGCTGTTGAGCATTTCATAAAAGCACTGGTTCACCACGATGGGCAAACCTTGGCCTCCGTACGCAGGGTCGGCACTCAAAGCGGGCCAGCCGCCTTGCACGTATTGCGCATAGGCAGCCTTGAAGCCATCGGGAGTTTTGACGTCGTGCGTGTCGCGGTTGAGCGTGCAGCCTTGTTCGTCGCCCACTTGGTTGAGCGGGAAGATCACCTCAGCCGCAAACTTGCCGCCCTCTTCCAACACCGCCGAAATCGTGTCGGCATCCATGTCGGCGTGCTTGGGCATTTGCTTCAAGTCATCGGTGACGTGCAGCACTTCGTGCAGCACAAATTGCATATCGCGCAGAGGTGGGGTGTAGCTGGGCATGGTGGTATCTCCTTATTTTTTGGTTGATGTGGTGCGCTTAGCGCTTGTTTGAATCACTGGGGCAACATCGCTCGCGCCGTAACGCAGCAAGATGTTTTCAAATCCTTTGAGGGTGCGCGCCAACGATTTGGACGAACGCAAAAACCGAGCTTCGTATTGCAAGGCCAAGATGAGGCCGTGCAACTCGAACACCATTTGCTCTGGATCCATATGAGCGGCTAAGTGGCCCTCTTCGCGCGCTTGCACCACCGTGCGATGCACCGCAGCGAGCCAAGTTTTGACCGAGCTGGCCAGAGCGTCGCGCACAGGGCCAGGGCGGTCGTCAAACTCGGCCGCACCGCTGATGTAGAGGCAACCCGAATCAATCTCAGCTGAGGTGCGCTTGGTCCAGTTGGCAAACAACTGACGCAAACGTGGCAAGCCGCGCTCGGCTTGCAAAATGGGCAAAAACACCTCGGCTTCAAAGCGCGCGTGATATTCGCGCACCACCGAAATTTGCAGCTCTTCTCGCGACCCAAAGTGGGCAAACACGCCCGACTTGCTCATGCGTGCCACTTCGGCCAAGGCGCCAATGCTCAAGCCTTCTAAACCAATTTGCGTGGCCAAGCCCAAAGCAGCGTCAACAATGGCGGCTTTGGTTTGCTGGCCTTTTTGCAAGGCCTTGCTTTCAGAAGCTTCAGTTTTGCGCGTGGCGGTCATGCGGAACTTGTGAGGAAGATCTATAAAAGAACGGTCGTGCTATTTTGCATGATTTTGAATCTTTAAACTAAACCCCTATGCAAGCCACCCGAATTCTCGCCATCCGCCACGGAGAAACCCCATGGAATGTGGCCACCCGCATCCAAGGGCACATCAACATTGACCTGAACGAAACAGGCCGCTGGCAAGCCGAGCGCGTGGGCCACGCCTTGGCAGAAGAACCCATTCACGCCATTTACAGCAGCGACCTGCAGCGCGCATTCGACACCGCACAAGCGATTGCCAACGCCCCCGCACGGCTAGCAGCACACACACCCACGCCGGCGCAAATCACCCCGCACCTGCAATTACGCGAGCGCCACTTTGGCCACTTACAAGGCAAGACTTGGACGGAAATAGAAACCGAACACGCCCATGAGTGCAAGCTTTGGCGCGACCGAGACCCGCACTGGGCCCCGTCTGGCGGCGAGTCACTGACGGTTTTGCGCGAACGCATCAGCCAGTGCGTGAATGAACTGGCCAGCCAACATCTGGGCGAACAAATTGTGCTGGTCGCGCATGGCGG
>CAJBHE010000154.1 GCA_903952885.1 uncultured Burkholderiales bacterium | reverse complement strand
CTGCAAGATCTCGCGGTCTTTGCAAGTGCCGGGCTCGCCCTCGTCCGAGTTACAGACCAAGTACTTTTGGCCTGGGAACTGGCGAGGCATGAAGCTCCACTTCAAACCTGTGGGGAAGCCCGCACCACCACGCCCACGCAACCCAGACTCTTTGACGATCGCAATGACTTGATCTTGGGTCAAACCTTCGGTCAAGATTTTGCGCAGGGCTTGATAGCCGCCACGAGCCACATAATCTTGGATAGACCAGTTGTTGCCATTCAAACCCGCCAAAATTTGGGGGCCAATGTGACGGTCATGAAAACATGATTCCACCGCATTTGTTTGGAATTGAGAGAGAACTTGTAAAGCTTGGCTAGACGTTGTCATGCTTATTCCTTCACCGCGCGCAAGCCTGCGACCATTTGGTCGATCTTGTCGTCGCTCATGTAACTGCACATGGTGCGGTCGTTCACCAACAACACAGGGGCATCGGCGCAAGCGCCCATGCATTCGCCGGGTTGGATGGTGAACATGCCATCCGCCGTGGTCTCGCCGACTTCAATGCCCAAGGTCTTGACCAAGTGCATCAAAGCGCCCTGCCCGTTGCGCAATTGGCATGGCAGGTTGGTACACACGTTGATCTTGAACTTACCAACCGGTTGTTGGTTGTACATGTTGTAGAAGGTGGTCACTTCGTGCACGGCCATGGGAGCCATACCCAGCAACTCAGCAATCACGCGCTCGCTCTCAGCGCTGACAAAGCCCTGCTCTTGCTGGGCAATGGCCAAACAAGCCATGACGGCAGATTGCTTTTGGTCGTCCGGGTATTTTGCAACTTCATACGCAAAACGCTCGAAGGCTTGGGCTGACAGAGTTGCGCTGGTTTGGGTACTGATAAAACTCATCGGTCAATTTCCCCGAACACAATGTCCATGGTGCCAATCACCGCCACGGTGTCAGCGATCATGTGGCCACGCGCCATTTCATCCATGGCTGCCAAATGGGCGAAGCCAGGCGCACGAATCTTTAAACGGTAAGGCTTGTTGGCGCCATCGCTCACGAGGTAGATACCAAACTCACCTTTGGGATGCTCGACGGCGGCATATGCCTCGCCTTCGGGCACGTGGAAACCTTCTGTGAAGAGCTTGAAGTGATGGATCAACTCTTCCATGTTGGACTTCATGCCTTCACGGCTAGGTGCTGCCACCTTATGGTTGTCCGTGATGACGGGACCTGGGTTGACACGCAACCAATCCACGCACTGCTTGATGATGCGGTTGGACTGACGCATCTCTTCAACGCGCACCAAATAGCGGTCGTAGCAGTCGCCGGTTTTGCCCACAGGAATATCGAAATCCATGCGGTCGTACACGTCATAAGGCTGGTGCTTACGCAAGTCCCAAGCAATGCCTGAGCCACGCAACATCGCACCCGAGAAACCAAGATTTTTCGCACGCTCTGGGGTCACCACGCCGATATCGACCGTGCGTTGTTTCCAAATGCGGTTGTCGGTCAGCAGTGTTTCGTACTCGTCAACCAACTTGGGGAAGCGCTTAGTGAAGTCGTCAATGAAGTCGAGCAAAGAGCCTGAACGGCCTTCGTTCAAACGCGCCACCGACTTGGCGTTGCGCACTTTGCTGGCCTTGTACTGAGGCATGCTATCTGGCAAGTCGCGGTAAACCCCGCCTGGACGGAAGTAAGCCGCGTGCATGCGAGCGCCAGAAACGGCCTCGTACATGTCAAATAAGTCTTCTCGTTCGCGGAAGCAGTAAATCAAGATGTTCATCGCGCCGCAGTCGAAACCATGGCAACCCAACCACAACAAATGGTTGAGCAAACGGGTGATTTCGGAATACATCACGCGGATGTATTGCGCGCGCTCTGGCACTTCGAGGCCCATCATTTTTTCGATGGCCAAGCAGTAAGCGTGCTCGTTACACATCATGGACACGTAGTCGAGACGGTCCATGTAGGGCAACGATTGGATATAAGTTTTGCTCTCGGCCAACTTTTCAGTGGCGCGGTGCAACAAGCCGATGTGAGGATCGGCGCGCTGAACCACTTCGCCGTCGAGCTCCAACACCAAACGCAGCACACCGTGCGCTGCGGGATGTTGAGGGCCCAAATTGAGGGTGTAATTTTTGATATCAGCCATGGTCAGTGCGTACCGCCGTAGTTGTCTTCACGAATGATGCGCGGCGTGATTTCGCGCGGCTCGATGGTGACGGGTTGGTACACCACACGTTTTTGCTCGGCGTCGTAACGCATTTCCACGTGACCCGAGGTGGGAAAATCTTTACGGAAGGGATGACCCACAAAACCGTAATCGGTCAACAAACGGCGCAAATCAAGGTGGCCTTCAAACACAATCCCAAACAAGTCAAACGCTTCGCGCTCGAACCAGTTGGCCGAGTTCCACAAATCATTAACCGAAGCCACCACCGGTACGTCTTCGCTCAAAGCGAACACGCGCAAGCGCAGACGCCAGTTGTGACTCACCGACAACAGATGGCTCACCACGGCATAGCGCGGGCCATCGGTAAATTTGGAATGGGCGCCGTCTTTGTAGCTGGAGTAGTCCAAGCCACACAGGTCCATCAACTGCTCAAAACCCAAACGCGCATCGTCGCGCAAGGTTTTGCATACGTCGTGGTAATCAGCAACAGAGACCGTCAAGGTCAATTGACCCAAGGCGGATTCGAGAAGCTTGACTTTGGCGCCCAGCACATCGTGCAAGGCCGTCTCAAGCGTTTGAATGGAATGGCTCATGTGTCTTTCCTAAGCAATACGCGTCAGCGAGCGATGGTGTTTTCGCGGCGAATCTTGCTTTGGAGCTGCAAGATGCCGTACAACAAAGCCTCAGCTGTGGGCGGGCAGCCTGGCACATACACATCGACGGGCACCACGCGGTCACAACCGCGTACCACCGAGTAGCTGTAGTGGTAATAACCACCGCCGTTGGCACATGAACCCATGGACAACACCCAACGTGGCTCAGACATTTGGTCGTACACCTTGCGTAAAGCGGGGGCCATCTTGTTACACAAAGTGCCCGCCACGATCATCAAATCTGACTGACGGGGGCTAGGACGGAACAACATGCCGAAACGGTCCATGTCATAGCGAGCAGCACCCGCATGCATCATTTCCACCGCGCAACAAGCCAAGCCAAAAGTCATGGGCCACAAAGAGCCTGTTTTGGCCCAATTCACCACCGAATCATACGACGTGGTGATGAAGCCTTCTTTGAAAACGCCTTCTAGTGACATAGCTGATCCTTACTCCCAATCGATGGCGCCCTTGATCCACATGTAGGCAAAGCCTGCAACGAGGATGGCAAGGAAGATCATCATGTCGATGAAACCAATGAACCCAATTTCCTTAAGCGCCACTGCCCAAGGGAACAAAAACGCGATTTCCAAGTCGAACAAAATGAAGAGAATGGCGATCAAGTAATAACGCACATCAAACTTCATGCGCGCGTCTTCAAACGCTTCAAAGCCGCATTCGTAGGGGGAGTTTTTGGCCGGATCAGGGCGACGAGGGCCTAAGAAAAAACCTATGACTTGGGGAGCAACGCCCACGCCAAGGCCCACAAGGATGAATAAGAGGACAGGAAGGTATGGTTCTAAGCTCATCTCAATCTCGCGGTCTGACTACCTGGTTATTAGTCTGCGAAGTCTGCCGTAACTAGTTGACACCAACGTTACAGCAGACTTTTTTGGATGGTGCCGTCGGCGAGACTCGAACTCGCACAGCTTTCGCCACTACCACCTCAAGATAGCGTGTCTACCAATTTCACCACGACGGCTTTGGGTTGTTTGCTCTACAGAAACGAAGAGGGATAACGCTTCCTGAACAGCCTCAGAGTTTACCCTGAAAAGGGCCCCAACCACTCTGAAGTGTGACGGTTTTGTGATTACTTCGTGGGGATTTGCGCTGCACCAGAAGCTGGTACTTCTGCCGCTGGGGCGGGCGCCAACACAGCACCTTCAAGCACACTGCCAGAGCTGACAGGACGCAGGTTACCGAAATAAGCTAAGGCCAAAGTACATACAAAAAACACAGCGGCCAACACACCCGTAGTACGGGACATGAAGTTGGCACCACCGCTTGCACCAAACAAACTGCCAGAACTGCCGCTTCCAAAAGCTGCGCCCATGTCTGCACCTTTGCCGTGCTGAACCAAGATCAAACCAATCATGCCCAAAGCAGATAGCAATTGAACTACTTGAACGATATTCAAAATCAAACTCATAAAAACTCCGAAAAAATGATTACTTTCAACGCGCCGCAACTGCGATGATGGCTAAAAAATCTGCTGCCTTGAGGGCGGCGCCACCAATCAGGCCGCCATCAATATCTGGCTGAGACAACAATTCAACTGCATTAGCCGCATTCATGCTGCCGCCATACAGAATGTGCACGTGGTCCGCATGCACAGTGGAAGACTTCAATTGAGCACGCAACACTGCATGGACCGCTTGCGCTTGCTCTGGCGAGGCAGTCTGGCCGGTGCCAATCGCCCAAACGGGCTCGTAGGCCACCACGATTTCGCTGATGCAATGTCCATTGGCGCGAATCACAGCAGCCAGTTGGCGCTTGACCACCACTTCGGTCATACCAGCCTCGCGCTCAGCCAAGGTTTCACCCACACACACGATGGGCGTGACGCCCGTTGACAAAGCGCGCTGCACCTTGAGCGCCACATGCGCATCGGTTTCAGCGTGGTATTGACGACGTTCTGAATGCCCAACGATGGCATACCTCACCGCAAAGTCTTTCAACATGGCAGCAGATATTTCACCGGTGTAAGCCCCATGCTCATGGGCAGAGACATCTTGCGCGCCCAAGTCGATGCCCGAGCCCAAGACCAATCGCTGCACTTGAGACAAATAAACGGCAGGCACACACACAGCCACCTGCGCATGCTTTGAAGCCAACGCATGCGCGAGCCCCTGCTGCACTTCGTGCAACAAGGCTTCATTGGCGGCCAGGCCGCCGTTCATCTTCCAGTTACCTGCGATGAGTTTTTGCTTCATCACAACCTCGCAGCGCTTAGCCTTCAGACGATGCGTCGTGTGCGTGGTCCGCTTGGGGACGGTCCATCAAAGCTTTCATCGACAACTTCACGCGACCTTTTTCGTCTGTCTCGAGCACTTTCACGCGCACGATTTGACCTTCGCTGAGGTAGTCTGTGACCTTCTCGACACGCTCGTGCGCAATCTGGCTGATGTGCAACAAACCGTCTTTGCCTGGCAACAAGTTGACCAAAGCACCGAAGTCCAAAATCTTAGTGATGGGGCCTTCGTAGACCTTGCCGATTTCGACTTCAGCCGTGATTTGCTCGATGCGCTTTTTAGCTTCTTCAGCTTTTGACGCATCAGTTGCAGCGATGGTGATGGTGCCGTCTTCTTCGATGTTGATTTGGCAACCGGTCTCTTCGGTCAACGCACGGATGGTGGCGCCGCCTTTGCCGATCACGTCACGGATCTTCTCTGGGTTGATCTTCATGGTGAACAACTTGGGTGCAAAGTCAGACACTTCGGTCTTGGCTTCGCCCATGGCTGCTTGCATCTTGTCCAAGATGTGCATGCGTGCTTCTTTGGCTTGAGCCAATGCGACTTGCATGATTTCTTTGGTGATACCTTGAATCTTGATGTCCATTTGCAAAGCAGTAATACCGTTGGTGGTACCGGCCACTTTGAAGTCCATATCGCCCAAGTGATCTTCGTCACCCAAGATGTCGGTCAACACAGCAAAACGGTTTCCATCTTTGATCAAGCCCATGGCGATACCGGCCACGTGTGCTTTCATCGGCACACCTGCGTCCATCATGGACAAACAGCCACCGCAGACCGAAGCCATCGATGAAGAACCGTTGGACTCTGTGATTTCAGAGACCACACGCATGGTGTAAGGAAACTCTTCTTTGGTGGGCAACACAGCCACCAAAGCACGCTTGGCCAAACGGCCGTGGCCAATTTCGCGGCGCTTGGTGGAGCCCATGCGGCCCACTTCGCCCGTGGCAAAGGGAGGCATGTTGTAGTGCATCATGAAACGGTCTTCGTACTCACCGGCCAAGGCGTCGATGCGTTGTGCATCGCGCTCTGTTCCCAAAGTGGTGATGACCAACGCTTGGGTTTCGCCGCGTGTGAACAAGGCAGAACCGTGGGTGCGTGGCAAGACGCTGTTGCGAATTTCGATGGGACGAACGGTGCGTGTGTCGCGTCCGTCGATGCGAGGCTCGCCTGCCAAGATTTGGCTGCGAACGATGTGCGCTTCGATGTCGAACAACATGGTTTCGACTTTGACCGAATCAAACGCAACGCCATCGGCCTTGAGGCCTTCCATGGCAGCGGCGTAGGCTTGGCGGCAAGCCAAGGTACGTGATTGCTTGTTACGGATTTGATAGGCAGCGCGCAGCTTTTCTTCGGCGTGGGCTTGAACCTTGGCAATCAGTGGCTCGTCCTTGGCAGGAGCAGCCCAGTCCCATGCTGGCTTGCCAGCGTCACGCACCAAGTCATGGATGGCGTTGATTGCGATGTTGCCTTGCTCGTGGCCGAACACCACAGCACCCAACATGATTTCTTCTGACAGCTGTTGGGCTTCAGATTCGACCATCAACACAGCGGCTTCGGTGCCAGCGACGACGAGGTCCATCTGGCTGTCTTTGCGTTGTGTTTGGCCTGGGTTCAAGACGTATTCGCCGTTGATGTAACCCACGCGAGCGGCACCGATGGGGCCGTTGAAAGGAATACCAGAAATACTCAAAGCAGCAGACACAGCGATCAAGGCTGCGATGTCAGCATCGACTTCTGGGTTCAACGACACGGTGTGAATCACCACGTGCACGTCGTTGTAAAAACCTTCTGGGAACAGAGGACGGATGGGGCGGTCGATCAGACGGCTGGTCAATGTCTCGTGTTCGCTAGGCTTGGCTTCGCGCTTGAAGAAGCTGCCAGGGATCTTGCCTGCAGCATATGTTTTCTCGATGTAGTCGACGGTCAAGGGGAAGAAGTCTTGCCCAGCTTTGGCGATCTTCGAGCCCACGACAGTGGCCAACACCACGGTGTCGTCCATGTTGACGAGTACAGCGCCGCCGGCTTGGCGAGCGACTTCGCCGGTTTCCATGGTGACCGTGTGCTGGCCCCACTGGAAGGTTTTGGTAACTTTGTTAAAAATCGACATTTGTGTTTTCCTTGTGAAATTTGGGTTGGCAGGGTGCAGCACACGATGCCATTCCAGAAAAGTCCGTGCTTTTTTGGAATGACACAGCTTTCGAATCTGCGCCTGTTTGTCTTGCCGTTTTTGAAAAATGCGGGTTTAAAAGTGCAAAACGCCTGAGCTTCTTGAAAACTCAGGCGTTTGTCGTTAAAAGTTAACGATTACTTGCGCAGACCAAGTTTGGCGATCAGAGCAGCGTAACGGTCAAAGTTTTTAGACTTGAGGTAGTCAAGCAATTTACGACGACGGCTCACCATACGCAACAAACCGCGACGGCCGTGGTGGTCTTTGGCGTGTTGTTTGAAGTGGGGGGTGAGTTCGTTGATACGAGCGGTCAACAAAGCCACTTGGACTTCGGGACTGCCTGTATCGCCTGCGGCGCGTGCGTTGTCTTTGACGACATCAGCAATGGTTGCTGTCAACATGGTTTTTTCCTTAAATATTTGACTTGCGTTGTACCGTGGAAGTTGGTGCAACGTGCTTTGCTTACCCTAAAGGTAAAGCCGACAGAGTATAGCAGGCGCGGGGCCCGTTTAAGTCAGCTCAGCCAGCGGCCAGCGCGGCTTGACGTCAAAGCTGTAGCGCGGTTGGGCTTGTGCCATGCCGCCCTCGCCGCTTTGCAGGCGCATGGCGGCGGCCATGGCGATCATGGCGCCGTTGTCGGTGCACAAATGCAGCTCGGGGTAATGCACCCGAACACCTTGGCGCTTGCAAGCGGCATTGAGTTGCTCCCGCAAATGCCTGTTGGCGCCCACGCCGCCGGCCACCACCAAGCGTTTCAGGCCGCTGTCGCGCAAGGCGCTGAGCGACTTCTTTAACAACACCTCAACAATGGCCGCCTCGGTAGACGCCGCCAAATCGGCTTTTCGGGCTTCTAAGTCATCGCCCAGCTTTTTGGCCTGGGTCATCACCGCCGTCTTCAGTCCTGCAAATGAGAAATCTAAATTGCCGCTGTGCTGCAAAGGGCGTGGCAGCTTGAAGGCCGTCGGGTCGCCCTGCTCGGCCAGCTTGGACAAGGCGGGACCGCCGGGGTAGCCCAAACCCATGAGCTTGGCCGACTTGTCAAACGCCTCGCCCGCTGCGTCATCTATGGTTTCGCCCAGCAGTTCGTAGTGGCCCACACCGTCCACACGCATGAGCTGGGTGTGACCGCCCGACACCAAAAGGGCCACAAAAGGGAATTCGGGCGGATCTTGACTCAAAAACGGCGACAACAAATGGCCTTCTAAGTGATGCACACCAAGTACAGGTTTGTTCAGCGAAGCGCCCAAGGCGCAAGCCACACCCGCCCCAACAAGCAAAGCGCCCGCCAAGCCAGGGCCTCGGGTGTAGGCCACCACATCAATATCTTGCAGGGTTTGTTTGGCCGTGTTCAGCACCTCACGCGCCAGCGGAATGACGCGACGAATGTGGTCACGACTCGCCAACTCAGGCACCACGCCGCCATAAGCCACATGCATGGCCACTTGGCTGTAGAGCGCATGGGACAACAAGGTGGGCAAAGCCGTGCCTTCGAAGCGGACGAGCGCCACACCCGTTTCATCGCAAGAGGATTCAATACCGAGGATCAACATAAGCGGCAGAGTTTATGCGCTCTGCGGCTGAATTACCGCACTCAGAAGTGCTAGCGCAATTGGTGCGCGGCAGATAAACCCGACTCAAACGCTTGACGTTGCTCGAGCAACTCGGGCACCAGTTGATGCATCATGACCAAAGGGCCAGCTGCAACGCGCGTTTTTGCAGACTGTGTGTAGATCGGGGAAGCAAACACAACCGTCGCCAAGGCTACGGCGATCTGCTTGTATGGGACTTTAAATCTACGCTGCGTCAATGAAGCATTGCCTAGGTACATCTGCAAAGCAACAGATTTTGGCTTTGCGAATACAACGCTTGGGCGTGATGAGCTACTCGCTTGGCCCGATGCACCTTGCTTCACGTGGCGAGTTGATTGAACGCTGCGAGAAGCGGCAGTGTCAGTGGCGGTACTTTTGGGGGTGACGGCGATAGTGAGGCTGTGGTTGCTCTTAGAAGCTGTATCCGCTCCACCCATCAGGTTACTAGCCAATGACACCTGCCCCATTTTGGCAAATGAAACATCCAACACCTGGCGATTGGCGTCTGATGTTTCAACTTGAATCGGCACGAAATCATCGGAGAATTTTTGGACCCGACCGATCGCCAGAAAGCTGAGATTTGATTTCTCAAAATGGTCCAGCTTTTTATTGACTTGCCCCACCACTTCTTGAATATTTTGCGCACGCACTTCAGAATCGAAAGTCTCTCTGTGCTCGGCAAGCGCGTCTAAATCCAACTGCTGTCTGTTAGTGCCTGCACCGTCGCCTTCAATCAGTTGTTTATTTTGCACAAGTGCTGCAGCCTCAATTTTTTGACGATTGAGGTCCTCGGCGGCGACGTCAAGAGTTTGAAGGTTCAATCCATCCGTCGCATTGCGCTCCACCTTGGCAATGTTGTCCTGCCCATTGAAATCGTTGCTCAGGTTTTGCTTGTTCTCCATCATTTGGCGCGAGATGAATTGACTCATTTCCAGCTCTGCCGCAGTGGTTCCTAAAAACCCATCTTTCAAAGCATCGCGTAATTCTTCAGCTGCCTGAGCCAGCTTGGAATCGCTGAGCTTATTGTCAAACACCACCCCTGCGGCCTCGTCGTTGCCAGTCACTCGATCGTGTTTGACACGGTTTTTAAAATCATTGGTACTGAATGGTTTGACGTTCTTCGTTTCGATCACTTGATGAAAGCGCGCGAAAGTTGCCTCGTTGTAGCCAAACGCACGCAGCATTGACATGAATAGCTTATCTTCTATGCCGGCAACCTCGCCATCGGCCAGCATGGAGTCGCACACGTTGGTGAGGATGTACAGTTTTTGCTCTGGTTGAAGAACGGCAGATGCTTCTTCTAAAAACGCCTTCATCTTGACCGAACGCACATAAGTCAACGCAGCTTTTTGCAAACCCTCAAACTCACCCAAGACCACTTCAAGTTGGCCTACTTCCTGCGCACCGATTGAGCCATCGGATGTGAGCATGTAAAGCAAGGCGCACGCCAAGGCCAAATGCGGCGTCATGGGTTGGCGCTCATCGCGCATTCCTGCGTAACGACCCAAAATAGATTTGTCGTTTTTGAGCACGAGAATTCTGAAGAAGGGCTCAAACTGCTTGTCGTCAACACCAAAGGACTGCTTCAAACGCGCAAACTGAGCAAGCTCAGCAGGTTCAGCTTTGCCATCAGATAACAACGCATCGCACACGTTAGCTAAAATGCACCAACGATCCTTAATGCTAAGCAGTTCAGGTGCATCCATCAAAAACCCGTCGAACGACAAGGTCTGAACGTAATGAACGCCATAGCGCAGCACCTCTTCATCTCCCCCTAACACCGACTGGAGATGGCTGCTTTCAGCAGTGTCTAACTCGCCATCGGATGCCACCATGTAAAGCAACGCACACGCGAGAGCCAAATAAGGTGTGAGGTGAATTTTTTCAGTGCCTACTGCTTTTAAACCGGCCTCATTTTTGAGGTCGTCCAACAAATTGACTTGGAGTGCGTTCGTGGCCATGACGCCACGATAAAAGTCTGAAGATTTAGGTGGGTGACAACTGCGTCATAGACAGCTTAGATGATTCGATTGTCATGAAGACCCGAGCTAAAAAGAGGCCCTCAAGAGCGCAGTCAGTGTTAGCAAGACAGTTTTTTTCTCAGTGATTTGCAGAGTTAACCGTCCTTGATGAATCCTGGCTATTTCTGCACAAATGCTCAAACCCAAACCTAAACCATCAATTTG
>CAJBHE010000153.1 GCA_903952885.1 uncultured Burkholderiales bacterium | reverse complement strand
CAGGCTTCATGAACGTGGTCGGAAATGTGACAGGCCCCTTGTTGGCTTATGAGGTGTTGACGGCTTTCTTTTTGGAAGCCACCTTTTTGGGCATCATGCTTTTTGGTCGGGGACGCGTGAGTGAAGGGGTACACACCCTTGCCACTTGGCTGGTGGCCTTGGGCACCACCGCTTCAGCGTTTTGGATCTTGGCCCTCAACTCGTGGATGCACACACCTGCCGGCTTTGAGATGATCAACGGACAAGCGCATGTGACCAGCTGGTTCGAGGTCATCTTCAACCCCTCATTCCCTTACCGCATGACGCACATGTTGCTGGCCTCTGGCTTGACGGGTTCTTTTTTGCTGGCGGGCATCAGCGCTTACCGTTGGCTCAAAAACGACCGAGGCCAAGAGGTGATGGCCTCTTTGCGCACCGGTGTGTTGGTGGCTGCGGCGCTGATTCCAGTGCAAATCGTGGTGGGTGACTTGCACGGCCTCAATACATTGAAATACCAACCTGCCAAATTGGCCGCGATGGAAGGCATTTGGGAGACACAGAAGGGCGTCCCTGCGGTCTTGTTCGCCATCCCTGACCAAACCACGCAATCTAATCGCTACGAAATCGCCATCCCCAAGTTGGCTTCTCTTTACTTGACCCACGACTGGAATGGCGAGGTCAAAGGCATCAAAGAGTTTGGCGACCAGCATCCGCCAGTGGGACCAGTTTTTTGGGCGTTTCGCATCATGGTCGGCGTTGGCTTGCTCATGCTCGCTGTCAGTTGGTTTGCTAGCTACGAACTGAAATTCAAGTCAAGCCTGTCCAAACGCACCGCCATGGTCTTGGTAGCCATGACGTTTGCCGGTTGGGTGGCCTTGATCTCGGGTTGGTACGTCACAGAAATTGGTCGCCAACCCTGGCTGGTGCACGGGGTACTGACCACGGCGCAAGCCGCCTCGCAAGTACCGGCGGGCAACATCGCGCTTTCTTTGGCGATGTACCTGACCTTGTATGTGGCCTTGCTGAGTGCTTATGTGTCGGTGGTTTTTTACCTCGCCAAAAAGGCCGTGAATGGTGACCATGAACCCAGTACCGCCTTGAAAGGAATGCGTCATGCATGAATTAGGTGTGGACTTGATGAGCCCAGCGGGTTGGCTGCCTTTGGTGTTTGCCTTGGTCATGGCTTTGTCCATGTTGGCTTACGTGATCTTGGACGGCTACGACCTGGGTGTGGGTGCTTTGCTCGACAGCGCCGATTCGGTGGAACAAAAAGACGTCATGATCGCCAGCATCGGTCCATTTTGGGACGCCAACGAAACTTGGTTGGTGCTGGGTGTGGGCGTGTTGTTGGTAGGTTTTCCCATGGCGCACGGCGTCATCTTGGGTGCTTTGTACCTGCCTGTTGCTCTCATGCTGGTAGCGCTGTCTTTGCGCGGCGTGGCATTTGACTTTCGGGTCAAGGCCAAAGCGCACCACCGTCCACTGTGGGACAAAACTTTTTACATCGGTTCATTGCTGGCCTCATGGTCGCAAGGTTTCATGTTGGGCCAACTCATTACAGGCTTCCAGCAAGACACGGCAGGCTATCTGTTTAGCGCCTTGATCGGCTTTTGCTTGGTGTTTGCCTACCGCTTATTGGGCGCTGGCTGGCTGATCATGAAAACCGAAGGCGACTTGCAATTGCGGGCTGTCGAGTGGGCCAAAAACAGCTTGTGGCTGACCGCAGCCGGTGTGTTGGCCATTTCTGTGGCAACACCGTTGGTGAGCCCGCGCATCTTCGACAAGTGGTTCAGCTTCCCGAATCTGCTGATGCTGCTGCCCATTCCTGTCATGACCTTAGGCTTGTTTGTGGTCATTCGTCGCAGTTTGTCTAGATTACCGACACGCTTTGCGCAAGGAAACCAATATGGGGCAGGTGTGCCATTTGCCAGCACCGTGGGTGTTTTCTTGCTCTCTTTCTACGGTTTGGCTTACAGCCTGTTTCCATGGCTGGTGATTGACAAGATCAATATTTGGCAAGCTGCCAGTTCACCGGAGGCCTTGCTGGTGATTTTTTACGGTGTGGT
>CAJBHE010000152.1 GCA_903952885.1 uncultured Burkholderiales bacterium | reverse complement strand
GTGTTGCGCAATATGGGCGACGAAGCTTTGGGTATTCAGACCGTTTGCTGGTATTCAGCCGAATTGGCAAACCCGGTAAATGCCAAATTTGCGCCTGCGTTCCGTAAAGCATTTGGCTATGACCCTGGTTATTACGCAGCCGGCACGTATGTGAGTGGTGCTGTCTTGGAAAACGCCATTGCGGCTGTGCGCGGTAAATTCACGGATCGTGACGGATTGATGGCTGCACTGCGCAAAACCAATATTCAAACCGCACGCGGTCCTGTGCGCTTTGACAGTTTTGGCAACGTGGTGGGTGATGTGTTTGTCAGGCAAGTTGAGCGCAAAGATGGCCGATTGGTGAACTCGGTTGTGAAGACCTATCCCAATGTGAGTCAATTCTGGACGTATGACGAGAAGCAATTTCTGTCTAGTCCCGTTTACACACGCGACTATCCACCTGCCAAAAACTTAGAGTCTTGATAGACCCAACTCCCCATGCAAATTTGGATCATTCAAACCCTCAACAGCCTTGCCTTAGGCGGGTTGTTGTTCATGTTGTCATCAGGTTTTGCGCTGATTTTTGGATTAATGCGCATCGCCAATCTGACACACGGTTCGTTGTTCATGCTGGGGACTTATGTGGCCGCCTCGCTGGTGCGAGACGGCCAAAATTTGATCGTAGCGGGTATCGTTTCCATGCTGGTCATTGCTGTGATTGGCGGTTTGATTGAGCGTTTCATCTTGCGTCGACTCAGCGGTAATTCTCAAGGGCAAGTTTTGGCAACCCTAGGCTTGTCATTCATCGCGTCAGATTTTTGTTTGATGATTTGGGGAGGAGACCCGATCCCAATTCAAACTCCTTCGATATTCCAAACACCTCTACAGTTTCTTGGGATGACTTTTCCCACCTATCGTTTGGTGGTTGTGATTGCAGCTTTGATTGCAGCCATTTTGTTGTACTTGTTGATGGAGCGCACAAAGCTAGGTGCCATGATTCGAGCAGGTGTTGACGACATGAATATGGCGCGTGCTGTTGGCATCCCTGCATCCGCATTGTTCACCACTGTGTTTTGTTTAGGTGCGGCATTGGCTGGCCTAGGTGGCACATTAGCTGGTCCCATTTTTAATGCTTACCCAGGTCTTGATGCGGACATGTTGCCACTCGCATTGATCGTTGTGATTCTGGGTGGCGTCGGAAGTTTATTGGGCACGTTTGTTGCCAGTTTCATCGTTGGCTTCATCTACACCTTTGGAATCGCTTTGGTACCTGATTTGGCCTACGTTATTTTGTTCTTGCCGATGGTTGTGGTGATTGCTTTCAAACCTCAAGGACTATTTGGGAGAGTCACCACATGAAGATTTGGTTTGGTCTTTTGGGGTTTGCTGTCATGGCCATACTCCCCTTCATCGCGGGTGAATACTTTGTCAATTTAGGTAGCCAAATTTTGATTGCTGTGATCTTTGCCTCAAGCCTCAATTTGCTGGTGGGTTATGCGGGCTTGACCTCTCTTGGACATGCCAGTTATTTGGGCTTGGCTGCTTATTTCTCAGCCTGGTTGAGCTTGAAATTTGGCCTCGACCATGCAGTGACCGCGCCAGCAGCCTTGCTTCTCACCACACTGATCGGCATGATTTTTGGTTGGATTGCGCTTCGTGCGACTGGCTTGGGCTTTTTAATGCTCACCTTGGCGTTGTCTCAGATTGTGTGGGGCTTAGGCTATCGATGGGTTTCTGTGACCAACGGAGACAATGGTTTATCGGGTCTCACGCGCCCATCGCCCTTTGGCATTAATTTAGACGTGAGTGCCAATTTTTATTGGTTCGCACTTTGCATCACGACCCTTTGTTTATTAGCCATTGCACGGCTGGTGCACTCGCCCTTTGGGGCATCGATCAGGGGCACACGTGACCAACCACGGCGCATGAGTGCACTGGGTTACAACGTTTGGTCCATACGCTGGTTTACGTTTGTCATTGCCAGTTTCTTAGGTGCAGTCTCAGGGTTGTTGTATGTCTATTTCCACAAATACATCCACCCAAGCGTGATGGCCATCACTGTTTCAGCTGAAGCTCTCTTATGTGTGATTGCCGGCGGCTCCAGCACCTTGATTGGTCCCATACTCGGCGCGGTCTTGGTGGTGATGCTCAAAAATTATGCCTCTGCCTATGTCGAGCGCTGGAATATGCTGTTAGGTTTTGTGTTCTTGTTCATCGTCGTCTTCTTGCCTAAAGGCATGGTATCCGCGCGCTTTTGGCGTCAAGCAACACCGGGAGGCAAGCCATGACCCTCGCACTAGAAGTGACTGAACTGCGCAAAAGTTTTGGCGGCGTCGCCGTCACCCAAGGCGTTAACTTGGCGGTACAACCGGGTGAACGTCGGCTCATCATTGGACCGAACGGTGCAGGCAAAACCACGCTGTTCAATCAAATTGCGGGCGAACTTCAACCCGACAGCGGCAGCATCAAGGTGTTCGGGCACGACCTGACCCATCAACCCGTACATGTACGACCACACTTTGGTTTAAGTCGTACCTATCAAATCATCAATTTATTCAACAAAGACACGGTGTTGCACAACGTGGCGTTGGCATTGCTTGGTATCAGCCCTCGCCGTTTCAATGCATTTCAACCATTGCGCACCAATGACCCAGTCTACGAAAGGGCATTTCATGTGCTCGAAAGCGTAGGTTTAACGCACAGTGCAGACCGACATGTGGGCGAGATGTCCTATGGTGAACAACGGCGTGTCGAGATTGGGGTGGCCATGTCGCAGTCTCCCAAGTTGCTATTGCTTGACGAGCCTCTGGCAGGTTTATCTCAAGATGAACGGGTGTTGGTGCGTGACTTGGTTGCAAGCTTACCCCGCAGCACAACGATTGTGATGATCGAGCACGACATGGATGTAGCTTTGGCTTTTGCTGAAAAGATTTCGGTCTTGCATTACGGTAGCTTGATTGTCGAAGGCGACCGTGACACCGTGGTCAACCATCCGCGCACCCGAGAGGTCTACCTTGGCCACTGAACTTTTATCACTACACGATGTCCACGCGCACTATGGCAGCAGTCATGTTTTGCACGGCGTTTCTTTCTCACTCAAACAAGGTCAACTCCTAGCATTGCTTGGACGCAATGGTGCAGGCAAAACCACCACCATGCTCACACTGTCGGGGTTATTGACAGCTAGCAGCGGCGAGATTTTGTTGCGCGGTAAACGAACAGACAACCTATCGCCTGAAAACATTGCGCGACAGGGTATTCGTCTCGTTCCACAAGGTCGTCGCGTATTTGCCAACCTAAGTGTGCAAGAAAATTTAGACGTGGCTGCACAGAGACGGGACACGCCAGCACCTTGGAATTTGGTGCGTGTTTACGAGATGTTTCCCCAACTCAAATCGCGCGCCACACAACGTGCCGGTACTTTATCTGGCGGCGAACAACAAATGCTGGTCATTGGCCGCGCGCTCATGGGTAATCCCGATGTGCTTTTATTGGATGAGCCCTCCGAGGGACTAGCGCCTTTGATCGTTCACGAAGTGACTGAATCCATTCGCAAGCTCAAACAAGAAGGCTTGTCCATTATTTTGGTAGAACAAAATTTTGGTGTTGCGCAAGAATTGGCGGATGAATTGGTTGTACTCAACATTGGTCAAGTTGCATTTAGCGGCAGTGCGGAACAGGTTTGCGCAGCACCAGAACTGGCAACACGTCATCTCGGTATCTTTTAACTGATTTCATTCACAGAGGTTCAAATGTTTTTCACTTGCTCTCCATCCTGCGTTGACCCCACCCACCACCATACCGCGGCTGAACGCATGTCGCGCTCTAGCTCTGGCAAGAGCCAGGCTGCCACCAAAACGCCAACTAAAAGTCGCGTACAAGTCGCTGCTAAATCAAGTACGCAAAAAACGGTTCGCAACAGCAAAGGCAAGCTCAAAGTGGTGGATGTGCATTGCCACTACCTGAATCCTGTTGTCAACCAAAAAACGGCGCATTTGAATGCGGCGCAATATGACCCAACGGTCATCTTTGCAAACGATTTGACAAATGAAACCAACGTCAAACAAATGAAGGACCGCGCGCCCAAATTAATGGGTATTGATGTGCGATTAAAAGACATGGACCGAATGGGCGTTGACATCCAAGCTGTGGCTCCCGCGCCTTACCACTACTTTTACTTCACTGAACCTGCCTATGGGGCAGAACTGGCGCGCGAAGTGAACGAAGGCATTGCCAACGTCGTGGCTCAACACCCCGATCGATTTGTAGGCATGGGTTCAGTCCCTTTACA
Source organism: uncultured Burkholderiales bacterium (assembly GCA_903952885.1). Lineage (GTDB taxonomy): Bacteria > Pseudomonadota > Gammaproteobacteria > Burkholderiales > Burkholderiaceae_C > Limnohabitans. The sequence goes on along the minus strand of CAJBHE010000152.1, from coordinate 4,579 downwards.
AAATGCCGAACTTGCAGTGAAAGAGTTGGAATACTGCGTGAAAAAGCTGGGTCTGCGGGGTGTGGAAATCAACACCAACGTGAATGGCTTGAACTTAACTGATCCGAGCTTAGGGCTTGAAAAATTCTTCGCTAAAGCTAACGAACTCGGTATCGTGGTGTTCATGCACCCTTTGGGATACACACAAGGCGAGCGTTTGCGCAACCACTACTTCAACAACGTGATTGGTAATCCACTTGAAACCACAGTGGCAGTCAGTCACTTGATTTTTGATGGCGTCGTGGCACGTTATCCAAAGATTAAATTCTTAGCTGCCCACGGTGGTGGCTTCTTGGCACACTATTGGGCACGTATGGATCACGCATGGCGTGCACGTCCTGACACACGCACCGTCATTAAGAAAAAACCTTCCAGCTATTTGGAAAAATTTTATTTCGACTCAATCACTTTTGACCCACGGATGCTCAAGCAGTTGATTGATCGCTACGGTGCAGACCATGTGATGCTTGGCACCGATTATCCCTACGACATGGGGGAAGACGACCCACGCGGTTTGATTGCTGGTGTGAATCGTCTCAGTGCAGCTGACCGTCGACTCATTGAAGGCGGCAACGCCATGAAGCTGTTCAAAATCAAGTAACCCATCAACCACGAGTCGCGTATGAAAATCACCCTCCTTGGAACTGGCCGCATGGGTAGCGCAATGGCCGAACGATTGCTCGATCAAGGCCATACGCTCACCGTTTGGAATCGCACGGCAGGGAAAGCTCAAAAGCTCCTAGATCGCGGCGCACACTGGGCAAACACCCCAGCACAAGCAGTTGCAAACAGCGAAGTGGTGTTGTCCGTCCTCACCGATGCCAAAGCGATTGAGCAAGCCTACTCAGGTTCATCCGGCGCATTGAGTGCAAATATTTCGGGCAAGTTATTCATTGACATGAGCACCGTGCGTCCTGTGACGCAAAAGGACCTTAGCGTCAAACTCAAACAAGCCCAAGCCCACTTTGTAGAATGTCCAGTAGGCGGAACAGTTGGCCCTGCGCGTGATGGCAAGCTGTTAGGTTTGGCGGGCGGCTCAGTGGATGACTTTGCACTTGCCAAGCCCTTGTTAGACCAACTGTGTCGTCGCGTGGAACATGTGGGCGAAATTGGTGCAGGTGCGAGCATGAAGTTGGCAATCAACCTGCCCTTACTGGTCTATTGGCAAGCATTGGGTGAAGCACTCGCACTGGCAGCCCCTGCGGGCTTGAGCCCAGAAAAAGTCATGGATATTTTGTCAGATACGTCAGGTAGTCCCGCTATTTTGAAAATGCGCACACCCGCCATTGTGTCTGCCTTGCATGGTGAAGACCTTGGACCTGCTCATTTCAACATTGACTCGATTCGTAAAGATTTACGCACCATGGTCGAAGAAGCCAGCGCTATGGGTTACACCGTGCCCACTGTTCAATCTGCATTGAGCGCATTTGATCAAGCCTCATCTGCCGGATTGGGTCATGCCGATGGCACACAGCTGGCGGCTTGGTGGATCAAGCACGCCAAGCATTAAGCGGACTGACACTTTACCAAGTCATCTATCTTGACAACCCTTCAACACAACCATCGCTCAATCACGCTCACAGGATCGCCTCAGGCGTTTTTGTTGCATGAATTGCGTGCGCAGTGTTCAGACACATCGGTACGTTTTGGATGTGGCACTGAACACTGTGGCGCTTGCACGGTGTTGGTGGATGGCGTAGCTCAGAACTCTTGCAGCCTTCCTGTATGGGGTGCCGAGGGTCGCCATGTGCAAACTGCTCAAGGCTTACCAGACGACCCAATTGGCCGCGTGGTGTTGCAAGCGTTCATTCATGAACAAGCAGCGCAGTGCGGCTATTGCATCAGTGGGATCTTGATGCGCGTCACCGGTTTATTTCAACAGCGGCCGGATGCAGACGAAGCTCTGATACGCGAAACCTTGTCACGGCATCTGTGTCGTTGCGGCGCGCACACGCGCATCTTGCGCGCTGTGCGTCTGGCACAAAAAAATCTTGGCCATGTCAGCCCTCTCACCTAGTTTGATCTCTGCGCCAAAGGCGAGCCAATGGCTGAAATTGACCGATGAGGGTCATTTTGAATTACGCACTGGAAAAGTTGAGCTAGGCCAAGGCATTTCAACAGCACTCACCCAAATCGCATGTGACTCCCTCGGCGTGTCACCAGCGCAAGTGCGCTGGGTAGCAGGCGATACAGAAGTTTCTCCCGACGAGGGGTTTACTGCTGGCAGTCAATCCATTGAGGTTGGCGGTCAAGCATGGCATCACGTGGGCCATGTGATCCGTAGCCACTTTGCAAAAGCTGCAGCAAAACAATTGGCTTGTCACACCGATGCGCTGCTCTTGAAAGAAGGCGTGTTCATCGCACCTTCTGGCAAAGCACTGTCATACCAAGAGTTGGCTCAAGCGGAAAACCACGCTTGGCAAGCCTTGCGTGTCGATGATGCGAACGCAACACGTATCGCTGTCCCGTCCGACACTGTCGTTACCAAGCGCGAAGACTTGTGGCTTAAGTTTACTGGCGCAGGTTTTATTCAAGACCTTGATTTACCCGACCTGTGGCATGCACGCGTATTGCGTGGACCGCATCCCAATAGCCGACCTTTGGTGATAGACACCAAGGTCTTAGAAGCTTTACCTGGTGTAGATCGTGTTCTCGTACAACACCACTTCATCGCGCTGTTAAGCAGGAATGAAGGGGTATTGATCAAGGCGCACGCGCAAGCCAAAGCACTCACAGCATGGTCCACGCCAGATCTACCATGTGATTTGGATGCAGAGGTTCTGTTGCCGAAGTTGTCTGCGGTCAGTCACATGGCAGCGCATGAAATGTCGCGCCCACCACCACCTGCACCTGCGACACTTACTTTGCAGCGCAGGTATTCACGTCCCTACATTGCCCATGCATCAATTGGGCCAGCATGTGCGCTGGCACAGCCCAGCCGTCAAGGCGTTCAGGTGTGGTCACACTCCCAGGGAGTTTTCAAACTGCGCGATCAAATCGCACAAGCTTTGCAGCTGCAACCTCAGCAAGTACATGTTAAACACAGCCCAGGCGCTGGATGTTATGGCCACAACGGTGCAGACGATGTCGCATTCGATGCTGCATTCATAGCTCACACGTGGGGTCTGAGCGTTCGGGTGCAGTGGAGTCGCGAAGATGAAATGACGGTTTCCCCCATGGGCCCCGCCAGCCTCGTGGATATTCAAGCCAGCGTGGACGACGATGGTCGCATATGCCAATGGCAAACCCAAGTCTGGTCTCCTACCCACCTCAACCGGCCAAGTTGGGGAGATGGCATACAACTGCTCGGCGCTTGGTCTGCATTTGAAAACTGCATGCCACCCACACCGAAAGACGTGCCCTTGCCGACTGGCGGCGGCTTACGCAACGCAATACCTGCGTATGACGTAGGCGAGCTCAGCATTGAGCATCACTTCATTGACACTTCTCCAGTGCGTGTGTCTGCCTTACGGTCTTTGGGTGCACATGCCAACGTATTTGCGATTGAGTCATTCATGGATGAGCTCAGCGAGGCCGTCAAACTCGACCCCATCGCGTTTCGACTCCAACACTTGAACGACGCCCGTGCAAGGTACGTGATTGAAACGGTTGCACAGCGTGCAAACTGGCAATCACGCGGCGAAGCTGGATCAGGTCAAGGGTATGGTTTAGGGTATGGACGCTACAAAAACAAAGCCGGCTATTGCGCCTTGATCGCCCACGTCGAAGTGGCCGAACGTGTCAAAGTTCATAGGGTATGGGCCTGTGTCGATGCTGGAGCCATTGTTCATCACGATGGATTACTCAATCAAATTGAAGGTGGCATCTTGCAAGCCATCAGTTGGAGTTTGCACGAGTCAGTTCGCTGGAATTCACAAGGCATCAGCTCACATGACTGGGAAAATTACCCCGTCTTGTCATTCAACGATGTTCCAGAACTGGACATCCATTTGGTCGATGCTGCCGAACACCCCAGTCTAGGCAGCGGGGAAGTCGCCACCGGACCCTGCGCTGCCGCACTCGGCAATGCCGTGGCTCACGCACTCGGAATTCGCGCGCGCCATTTGCCGCTTAATCCAGAACGATTAATGCAAGCCATTGAATTAACCAACGATTAATTTTTCACTCAGATCTTTAGGACACTTATATGAAATCAAACATCGGCGGCATTGACGTTCACTACGAGGTGACAGGTCACGGTCCTTGGTTAACTTTGTCGCATTCATTGGCCGCACATCTAGGCATGTGGGACTCTCAGCTGGACCTGCTGAATCAACACTTCACTGTTCTGCGCTATGACATCCGTGGCCACGGACAAACACAAGCCACCGAGGGTCCATACACGCTTGAGCAATTGGCGGATGATGTGCATGACTTGCTGAAGCATTTGGGCGTTACTCGCACGCATTGGATTGGCTTGTCATTAGGCGGCATGATTGGTCAGGTACTTGCCATCCGTCACCCAAACGTCCTTGACCACGTGGTCATAGCAGACAGCACAGGCAAGGGCGCGCCCAATGCCGTCACCATGTGGGGCGAT
>CAJBHE010000151.1 GCA_903952885.1 uncultured Burkholderiales bacterium | reverse complement strand
GATCTGCTGAACTGGTTGCGCCACCAACAGATGGCCATGCAAGTGGGCCAAGTGCTGATGGTGCACGCAGGCGTGCTGCCGCAATGGACCGCACAGCAAACCCTAATGCTGGCGGGTGAGGTAGAAGCCGCACTGCGCAGCGACGACTGGGTGCATTTCATGCCGCAGATGTATGGTGGCATGCCCAATGTGTGGCGTGATGACCTACAGGGTGCAGATCGCTTGCGCGTGATCGTCAACGCCCTCACCCGCTTGCGCTTTTGCGATGCACAGGGCGCGATGGATTTCAGCGTGAAAGAAGGTGCAGACAAAGCCCCTGCGCACCTGCTGCCGTGGTTTGATGTGCCGGGCCGATTGACCGCCGATGTGCGCATTGCCTTTGGCCATTGGTCCACCGTGCAATTTGCAGACCGCGCAGACGTGTTGTGCCTAGACGATGGGTGTGTGTGGGGTGGGTGCCTAAGTGCGGCAAAGCTAGAAGCCAAAGACACGCTTGTGAATGTGAACGATGCGCCTGCATGGCAGCGGCTCAGCGTGAAGTGCCCGCAAACCTTGGACGCGCTCGCTAAGTCCATTTAATTAGAACTTGTTTAGCTTATGCGACCGTCAAAGGCTCCATACGCACCACCGCACGCGCTCCCACTGCACTGGCAAAACGTTGGACAGTTCGGATCGATGGCGTGCCCCTGCCACTTTCGATGCGTGCGACCACGCTTTGGGTTGTGCCCATGAGTGCGGCCACATCGCCTTGTGTCAGGCCCGCTTGCGTGCGTGCTGCAATCAATTCACGGGCAAGCTCAAACTCCGGCGCTTGTGCGTCATAGGCTTGGCGAACGGCAGGGTTGGCCAGCAGTTTGGCTTTCACGTCTTTCAGGCTTTTCATGTCGATTCCTCCAAGCGTTTCAATGCGGTTTCAATGGCTCTTCGTGGTATGGTCTGCGTCTTTTTTATAAACACATGCAACACCAGCAAACTTCGCCGCTGCACGGCGGCGTAAACAGCACGGGCAATACCATCACGGCCCGTCATGCGTATTTCTCACAGCTTGCTTTCTAGTGGCCGAATGTGCGGCAAGCCCACAGGATGCGACCCCAAGTCCACCAGCATTTCACCGATGTGCAAAAACCGAGCTTGCATATCGGCCGGAATGGTCTGTAATTCACGCGCCGCCAGTGGATGCAGGGTCACCGTCCACTGAGTTTCAAGTATAGCCTTTTTGCTATCTTTTGGGTTTTTCATGCAGCTCCCCTAGGTCCCGTTTAGTCCCTCTGGCAGCTTAAGGCGCCCACTTTTCAGCGAGGGCTATCAACGATTCAAATCTATTTACTCATCTCATGCGCTTTGCTGGAGCCCCTTCGCACCAAAAAAACGCGCCATCGGCGCGTTTTCTTTTTAAGTGGTCGACTTGAACAAAGCCGCCATCACCCGCTTAGATTTGATGTTGGCTGACTTGCGCAGTGGATCTGGCGCAACTGGTGCAACAGCTTCGGCGCTGCGCAAGGGCGCTTCATAAGGCTTGTCAAAGAACGGGTCGTTCTTGATGCGAGGTGCGGGCACATAGCCCACTTCGCGGCTGCGGCGGCTGTCTTGCTCACGAGGACGTGAGTCGCGAGAGGCATAGCCCTCGCGTGGACGGCTGGAAGACTCTGAGCGCTCACCGCGTGGCTCGCCACGTGATTCGCCACGAGAGGCATCCCCACCAGGCTCGCGTGAATCACTGCGGAGCTCACGACGTTCACGCGAGCGGTCTTGCTCGACGGTCACGTTTTCTAAGGTGATTTTGGTCTTGAGTAATTTCTCAATGTCAGTCACCAAGCGCTGGTCGCTACCCGACACAAAGCTGATGGCATGGCCCAAAGCACCGGCGCGGCCTGTGCGGCCAATGCGGTGCACATAGTCTTCTGCGTTGAACGGGATGTCAAAGTTGAACACCGCTGGCACGTCTTTGATGTCCAAGCCACGAGCGGCCACATCTGTACAGACGAGCAAATCGACTTCGCCTTTTTTGAAGCCGTCGAGGGCTTTGAGGCGTTCGTCTTGGCTCTTGTCGCCGTGCAAAGCACTGGTGCGAAAACCGTCGCGCTCTAGGGAGCGGGCCAAGCGTGCACAGCCAAGTTTGCTGTTGCAAAACACAAAGGCTTGCTTCATGTCGTTGGCTTTGATGAGGTGGCGCAAAGCGTTGTACTTGTCGTCCACGCTGACGCTGAAGAACTGCTGCGTGATGGTGGCAGCGGTCTCATTAGGGCGCGCCACTTCGATGGTGACGGGGTTTTGCAGATAGCTGCCAGCCAAGCGTTTGATTTCGGTGGAGAACGTGGCCGAAAACAACAGCGTGGTGCGCGTCTTGGGCAAGTGGCTCAGGATGCGTTGCAGGTCGGGCAAGAAGCCAATGTCCAACATGCGGTCGGCTTCGTCGAGCACCACATATTCCACTTGGTTCAACACCACGTTCTTGGCTTCGATGTGGTCCAACAAACGGCCAGGCGTGGCAACCAACACCTCGACGCCTTTTTTCAGCTCGATGGTTTGGGGCTTCATGTCCATGCCGCCAAACACCACCATGCTGCGCAGGTTGGTGTGCACGGCGTATTGTTTGATTTGCTGGGCCACTTGGTCGGCCAGCTCGCGGGTGGGCAAGAGCACCAAGGCGCGCACGGGGTGGCGTGCGGGCGAGGTGGAAGCGTTTTCGTGTTTGAGCAAACGTTGCAGCAGGGGCAGCGAGAACGCTGCTGTTTTGCCAGTGCCGGTTTGCGCGGCGCCCATCACGTCTTGGCCGGTCAGAACCACGGGAATGGCCTGGGCTTGAATGGGGGTCATGGATTCGTAGCCCATTTCGGCTACGGCACGTGCCAGCGCGGGGGCCAGCTGCAAATTAGAAAAAGAGGTCGTCATGTCTGGGGCATATTGTCGCATTGTGAGCAGAAGCGGCTTAAGCCCTTGTTTGCCCGTCTTTTTTGAGCAGCGCGGCCAGCTCGCTGAGGGTTTTGTAAACCTCGCCCGCTGGTGCGCTCCAGCGCTTGACCACCTCACCCTGCGCCTGCACCACGGCGGTGTCGCCACGGGCGGCGGGGCCAGTCAGGGCCTGCGCGGGGCCCATGGCCAGCACGTTGTCCACCGTGCTTTTCAGCAAGGCCTCGGTCAGCGGGCGCATCAGCTCGGGCGGTACGCCTGCACTCTGCCAAGCGTCTTGCGCGATGCCTTGCAACACCACGGTGAAGTTGCTGCTAAACACTGCGGCTGCGTGATACAGCGGTTTGTCGGCACTGGCGATCTCAAAGCAGCGCCCGCCAATGGCGCTGAACGCGGTGTGTAGCCACGCTAGCGCGGGCGTATCGCCCTCTAAGCCGCAAGGCGTGCCTGCAAATTGGCGCACGCCTGTTTCAGGAGATGCAAAGTTGAGCACCGGATGTGCGCTGGCCACATGGCAGCCCAAGGCTTGCAGGGGCTGCAACACGGCGGCGCTTAAAAAGCCGCTGTTATGAAACACGACAGCGCCTGCCAGCTTGGCCCCCTGCGCGTCGGCCAAGGCCTGAGCAGCGGCGGCCACTTGGGCATCGGGCACGCT
>CAJBHE010000150.1 GCA_903952885.1 uncultured Burkholderiales bacterium | reverse complement strand
GGTCACGCCAAGATCTAAGGCGCGGTGAAGCAGCGCCTCACCCACTTCAGGCGCAGGGGGTGCGCCATAGGCGTGGCTGAGGTTCATGCAGCCTAGGCCAATGGCTGAGACGGTGTAGGGGCCGAGTTGACGTTGTTTCATGCGTGTGTATGGGTATGTGTGCGGGTCCAAACAGGCAACGGGGCTGAGCGGTGCAGCACGTTGTGGTGCAGCCATATGGCGCTCTTGCGCGCGCGCTCTGCCACAGTGGCCAATGGCAGTTGTTGGTAGTCGTCGTTGAAGACTTCAAAGCTGTAGTCACCGCGATAGCCAATGCGGTCTAAGCGCAGCACCAAGTCAGCCAATGCTTCGCTGTGCACGCCTTCGCCCGGGAATACTCGGAAGGTGCGAGCGGTGGTCATGCGGTCTTCAAACGTGGGTGTCTCGTGCCACATGAAGTCTGACAGTTGCACCAAGAAAATTTTGTCTGGATCTAGGTCTTCAATCGCATCCAACGGTGTGTTGGCAGCAAAGATGTGAAAGGAGTCAATGCCGATGCCAAGGTTGGGACAATCGGCGCGGCACACCACATCCCAAGACGTGGTGAACTCGTTGACAGTGCGGCCCCATGACAAACCTTCGTAAGCTACCTTTATCCCTAAGGGCAAGGCCATCATGGCGAGCTTTTTCAAATCGCGGGCAATGTGGTCGAGGTCATCGGTAGCGTGGCGTGAGGTGGACGAACATGCCAACAACACTTTGCTGCCTGTGGCCGCGCACATCTCCAGCATCGATTTGGCAATGTCGACTTTGTAGCCGTGCAAGTGGCCCGACAGACCCTCGAAGTCACGCAGCACTTGAAAACCCGTGGGGCGCAAGCCGCTGGCTTGTACAGCCGCCACGGCTGCAGGCACACCGCCCGGATGCGTGACCAAGTCACGCGCCATGAGCATGACTTGCGAAAAGCCTGCGTCTTTCATCGCCGACAGCTTGGCTTCTAAAGAGCCCGCCATCGTGATGGTGTCCATGCCAAAGCCGTCGAGTAAATTCATACGAGGGCCTCTATTTAGTTTTCTTTGTGAACCAACTCAAACGACACCGAGCCCAAGGCACTGCGCGTGAGCGCGCCGCGGTCTTCTGGGTGCAAAAGGGTGGACTCCACAAACTCAACACCGTGGGCTTTGAGTGCGGTCACAGCCTCACCCACATCGACAGCACCCAAGCCAATGCGTTGCAAACATTCAGGTGACTCGTCGGCGTCCATCCATGGATCGGGCTCGATCAGTTGCCATAAGAAGTTACCACACGGGCTCTTCATCAACTTGCCTTTGGGCAAGATGCCAAAGCGTTGCTCGTCGGGCACAAAGCTGAAATCAAACATGTGTTCAAAGTACGCCAACCAGTCAGCGCTGCGTCCTGCACCGATGTACTGCACCACGCCAAAGTAGCTCATGCCAGCTGTTGCTTGTGGATATTGGTCCACGGTGGGAATGGGTTTGAAGTCGATGTCGTAAATCGAAAATTCTTGCCAACGGTCCACAAAGTAAAAGCGGCTACCACCCGGGCCATGAATGGCCGGGATGTGAAGCTCCATAGCTTGCGCTTGACTGCTCACATTCCATGCACCTAACTCCATGCAGCGGGTGTGCGCTTGCAAAGCATCGCGCACACGAAACGCTACGGCAGAGATGAGGGGTTGGCCATCGGTGGTGGCGCTCACGCGCGCATCATCGGGGCTGGCGTTCACAACCAAATTCATACCGCCTTGGCGGTATAAAGTCACCTCACGTGAACGGTGACGAGCCACCGGACGAAAGCCCATGTTCTCCAACACCTGCCCCAAGGCTTGAGGTCGGCTGGTGGCATATTCGATGAACTCAATGCCGTCAAGTCCTAAACGATTTGGCATGTCGGGTACAGACTCTCGGTGTGTGCTTTGCAAGGTCATCAAATACTCCAAGAAAATCAAATCAGGTTCAATAGCTTAACTGCGCCACATCGCGCAGCACTTCTGCCGTGGTGGTTGGCAAACCGAAATATTCCAAGTAGGCAGGAATTTGTTCAAACAACATATCCGAGCCCACTTGCACGCGGCAGCCGCGGTTTTTGGCAGCTTGCAAGAAGGCGGTCATTTCGGTTTTCATCACCACTTCGCCCACAAAGGCGTCGGGTGAAATGCGGGACACATCCATGGGCAAGGCATCACCTTCTTTCATACCCATAGGGGTAGCGTTGACCACCAAGTCGTGGTCCGCAGGGTCGTTCGACCCCGTGCACACGTCGATGTGCGGGTAGTTTTGTTTCAATCGTTGGCCTAATGCCTCAGCCGACGCGGTGTTCACATCAAACAAACTGATGGCAAAAATGCCTGCGCCCGCCAGCGAAGCCGCAATCGCGCAACCTACGCCCCCAGTACCCACCACCAACACACGCTTTCCTGTGAGGTCAAAGCCTTTGCGTTGCACGCCGCGCACAAAACCTGCGCCATCAAACATGTCGCCGACCAAACGGCCATCAGCGAGTTTTTTCACGGCGTTGCAAGCACCTGCCACGCGCACGGTGGCGGTGACTTCGTCGAGCAAGCCCACGGTCACCACCTTGTGCGGCATGGTGATGAGCGCACCGCAAATATTGGTGAGGTTGAATACAGATTTCAGGAACACCGGATAGTCAGGCGTTTGGCAACCCATGGGCACCACCACCGCATTGACACCCGCACTGGCGAAGTACGGGTTGTAAATCATGGGTGACTTGAAGCTGTGTGTGGGAAAGCCAATGTGCGCAATCAGTTGCGTGTTGCCGTTGATGACCAGACTCGGTGTACTCATGATTTATTTAGACGATTGAACAGCGGACACGGCTGCGCGCAAAGCCAACTCGTAGCTGTCAGCACCAAAGCCGCAAATTTGGCCTTTCACAATCTCAGCGAAGACTGAGGTGTGACGGAATTCTTCACGCGCATGGATGTTGGACATGTGCAACTCGACCACAGGGCAAGTGAGCACCGCCAAAGCATCGCGAATGGCGTAGCTGTAATGGGTCCAAGCGCCGGCATTGATCAGCACGGCGTCGACTTTGTCAAAGTAGGCTTGATGAATGCGCTCGCACATGTCACCCTCATGGTTGGTCTGATAGCACTCAAGCTCAGCACCCAGCTCTTTGCCCAGCGTGTGCAAATTGGCATTGATCTCATCGAGCGTGATGGTGCCGTATTGTTGAGGGTCGCGTTTGCCAAACATGTTGTGGTTCACGCCGTGCAGCATCAAGACTTTCATATCTACCTTTAACAATTTTTGTTTGGTCAAAAACAATGCTTCGCCGCACACGCGGCGAAGCATGACTCACCTATTACTTGGCTTTCTTCGCAGGGGCTGAACGCGCCTTCTCGATTTCAGCTTGCAACTCTTTGACCAAGTCTTGGCCCACCACCACGCCGTACTTGGCAGTGACAGGACGCATCTTGTCGCGCAAGATCGACATTTCAGAATCGGACAACTGGGTCACTTGCATGCCGTTCTTCTTCAAATTGGCCAACAAGCTGGCTTCCAAAGCACGCGCTGTTTCGCGTTGAAACTTGGCAGACTCAATGGCCGCATCGGCCACGATCTTTTTCTCAGCCGCGTTCAAGGCGTCCCAAAACTTTTTGCTGATCACCACAGATTGTGGGTTGTATTGGTGACCCGTCAATGTCAGGTTCTTTTGCACTTCATACAACTTGGCACTGTTGATGGTGGGGATTGGGTTTTCTTGACCGTCCACAGCACCTTGTTCCAAAGCTGCATACAGCTCTGGGAAAGGCAGTGGCGTTGGGTTAGCACCCAAGGCCTTCACCCAATCGACGTTGATGGGGTTAGGAATCACACGCAACTTCAGGCCTTCGATGTCAGACACTTTGTTGATGGGGCGCTTGCCGTTGGTGAGGTGGCGAAATCCCAGCTCGTAGTAAGCCAAACCGATCAAACCTTTTTCTTCCAACTTGGCATGCATCTTCTTGCCGAATGGACCATCGACCACAGTATCAGCTTCTTTGGTGCTGGCGAACATGAAGGGGAAATCGAACACACCGAACTCTTTGACTTGGCTCGCGAAGATGCCAGAGTTCATGGAAGCCATTTCGAGTGAGCCACCTTGAATGGCAGACACGTTGGCTTGGTCGCTACCTAAAGTGCCACCTGGGAACAGGTTGACTTTGAGTTTGCCGCCAGAGTTTTTCTCGACGATGTCTTTGAATTTCTCCATGCCTTGCACGATGGGGTGACCGGCATTGTTCTGGTTGGCGAACTTGATGGTTTTGACTTGTGCCGAAGCGATGCCCATGGCGGCCATGGCCACAGTCGCGATCACAGTCTTGATAAAGATACGTTTCATGTCAGTGTCTCCTGAAGAACTTTGCGGTCGTACGCGAATCAAGGAACCCACTGCCAGGCGTACCCGGGCTGACAGTAGGAAAAAATCAATACAACAAGCGTGCTGGCACCATCACGATGGATGGGAACAACACCATCAAGAACATGACAATGAATTGCACAGCCATGAATGGCAACACACCCCGTGTCACATCATCCATGCGCATACGGCCCACACCAGCCACAACATTCAGCACTGTACCCACTGGCGGTGTCACCAAGCCAATTGAGTTGTTGATAATGAACAAGACACCAAAATACACAGGATCAATACCTGCAGCTTTCACGATCGGCATCAACACTGGCGTCAAAATCAAAATGGTCGGTGTCATGTCCATGGCAGTTCCCACGATCATGCACAGCACCATGATGGCAGCCATCAACATCGTGGGGTTACCCAACAAGGGCTCAAGCAGAGTCACAACTTGCGCCGGCAAATTAGCCACAGTGATCAACCAAGCAGACACCATCGCAGCAGCCACCAAGAACATGATCACTGAAGTCGTTTTGGCTGCTGATCGGAACACATCAAACAGCTGATGCCAAGTGAGCTCACGATAAATCACACCAGCTACAAACAAGGCATACACCGCCGCTACGACAGCAGCCTCTGTTGGAGTGAACACGCCCATGCGAAGTCCCACCAAAATGATCAACGGCAACATCAGGGCCCAGCCAGCGCTGCGCATGGCGGCAAACACCTCGGCGCTGGTCTTGCGTGCAGGCGGCGTCAAATCTTCTTTGCGCGTGCACCACCACCAAGTGGCCCACAAACCTGCAGCAAGCACGATGCCTGGAAAAATACCAGCCAAAAACAACTTGCTGATCGACACGTTGGCAGCAACGCCAAAAATCACAAAACCAATTGACGGCGGAATGATCGGGCCAATCACGCCGCAAGCGGCAATCAAGCCACCGCTGCGCGCTTTGTCGTGACCCGCTTTCACCATCATGGGCAACAGCAAGGCCGTCAATGCCGCAGCATCCGCCACCGCTGAGCCAGACAATGCTGACAACAAACAAGCGGCCACGATGGTCACATAACCCAAGCCACCACGGATATGGCCCACCAAAGCCATGGCAAAGTCGACGATGCGACGCGACAAACCACCCGTATTCATCACCTCACCGGCCAACATGAAGAACGGCACGGCCAACAACGGGAAACTGTTGGAGCCTTCGATGACGTTTTGCGCCAAGATTTGCGCATCAAACATGTCCATGTGCCACATCAATGCGGAGCCACACAGCAACAAAGAAAAAGCGATCGGCACACCCAGCGCCATAGCCGCGAGCAAAGAGCCCAAAAATACAGCGATTGTCATGATGGAATTCCTTGGGATTTACTTGAGGGGTGCAGGAACGTCGACGGGTTCTTCTTCAGACTCACGAACACCAATCAACTCGCTGTCAGCCAACTCACCGCGCATCAAGCGCATCAAGTGGTCCACCAAAATCAAAGCGCCTGACACAGCGAGCACCATGCCGCAAGCGTAGAAGATGCCCATAGATGCTTCCATCACAGCGCTGGTCGAATCCCAGTTGATGATGGTTTGTTCCAACGAACCTTTGAACAACAACCAGCAAATGAACAGCATCAAGACATGACCAATCACCAAAAAGTATTTTTGCCAGCGCACCGACAACTTAGACACGATAGTGTCAGAGCCCAAATGAGCGCCTTCTTTCATGGCCACGATGGCACCCAAAAAGGTCACCCAGACAAACAACCAACGGGACAACTCCTCTGACAACGTGATGCCCGAGTTAAAGGCATAACGCATCACGACGTTGCCAAAAACCAAAACCACCATGACGGCGAGTGCGACTGAAATCACTAATTCGAGAATCCGACAGTAGCGATCCAAAAAACGATTAAGCATCGGAGAATCCTTATGGAATACGGCCTAGTACAAAATGTACAAAACAGTTACTTTGTGGAAGATCAGTGAATACCCTCACTTCAAAATCGGATAACAAACTATCTGTTATGCCGAATTTGAATAACCTACAAAACGCAGCACCATTTGAACCACACTTTCGCGCCGTGCGGCCAAAGCCTGGGCCGTCTGACTGTCACGCTTGAAAATCAAATCAAAGGTGTAGCGGTTGGAGACATTGAAAAACGTCAACGCCGAAATTGATGCGTGGATGTCCACCGGATCTAGCCCTTTACGAAACACCCCCGCCTTGACACCGCGTTTGTACAAAGCTTCGATCGATTGAATGGCCGACACGTTGAGCTCTTGAATCAACTTACTCTGTGCCAAAAAGTTGCCGCGCTGGATGTTCTCGGACATGACTAAACGGATGAAGTCTTGGTTGCTGTTGTGGTGGTCAAACGTGAAGCCCACCAAGGCCTTGAGTGCCTCCTCGGGCGACAAGTCGGCCAAATGCAGCTCCGCCTCTGTGGCACGAATGCGGCGATATGCATCCTCTAAGACAGCAAGGTACAAGCCCTCTTTGCTGCCGTAGTAGTAGTAAATCATGCGCTTGCTGGTGTGGGTGGCATCCG
The DNA here is from genome assembly GCA_903952885.1 of uncultured Burkholderiales bacterium. Lineage (GTDB taxonomy): Bacteria > Pseudomonadota > Gammaproteobacteria > Burkholderiales > Burkholderiaceae_C > Limnohabitans. Next base: position 2,830 of record CAJBHE010000150.1, on the reverse strand, counting down.
CGATGGCGTCAATGCGCCCGCCCGTTAAACCCTTGGCGGCGAACTCTGCTGTCGCCACAGCAATGATGCCGGCCATCGTCCGTTCAGGATCGTTGGTGCGCTTGGGCACTTTGCGTACCGAATGTACCGTTTCGTTCATTGTGAAAGTATAGGCCCCAAGACAAGGCCACTTACCCCAGAACAACCCTAATCACGCAATCGCATTACGCGATAAGCTGAAGCTCCAACCCATGCAACACCTTATAGCAAGGCAACACCTGCGCCACGCTCGAGTTCGGCTCGCGCCCCTCTTTGATCGCAGCAAAGAACTCACGGTCTTGCAACTCGATACCGTTCATCGACACAGCCACTTTGGACACGTCGATTTGCTCTTCTTTACCGGTGTACAGGTCGTCGTAACGCGCCAAGTACGTGCCGGTGTCGCCGATGTAGCGGAAGTACGTGCCCAAGGGGCCGTCGTTGTTGAACGACAAGCTCAAAGTACAAATCGCGCCGTTGGCCGCTTGCAGCTGTATGCTCATGTCCATCGCGATGCCCAGTGTTGGGTGAATGGGGCCTTGCACCGCATTGGCTTTGACGATGGGGCTGCCAGCTTGGTAAGCAAACAAGTCCAAGGTGTGTGCCGCGTGGTGCCACAGCAAGTGGTCGGTCCAGCTGCGGGCTTGGCCCAAGGCGTTCATGTTGGTGCGACGGAAGAAGTAGGTTTGCACATCCATTTGCTGGATGTTGAATTCACCTGCTTTGATCTTGTTGTGCACGTATTGGTGGCTGGGGTTAAAACGACGGGTGTGACCACACATCGCGACCAAGCCTTTTTCTTGGGCCACGCGCACGACTTCGTCGGCGTCTTTCCAGCTGTCGGCCAAGGGAATTTCTACTTGCACATGCTTACCCGCTTTCAGACAAGCCAAGCTTTGTGCGGCGTGCATTTGGGTTGGGGTGCACAAAATGACGGCGTCAACTTCGGGCAAGGCCAAGCTGTCGGCCAAGTCGGTGGTGACGTGTTGGATGCCGTACTTACCAGCGACTTCTTTGGTTTTTTCCAAATCACGACTGATCAAAGAAACGACTTCAACGCCGTCGATGTTTTTGATACCGTCCAAGTGTTTGATGCCGAAAGCACCTGCGCCTGCCAAGGCGACTTTGATGGTTTTGCTCATTTGCTTTTCCTCTTATGCGTTTTCTAAAATTGCGTGGCCCACAGCGGTGTTCGATGCAGGCACATGGTAGAAGCGGTGGGCCAGCTTAGGCGCTGGGCCAACCACCTTACCGTCGTGGATGTCAGACATCGCACCACGTGCGATGAGCCACATCACCAACTCAATGCCTTCGCTGCCCGCTTCGCGCACATAGTCCATGTGCGGTCTGTTGGCGCAAGCCAGGGGATCGTTGATCAGCTGGTCCAGCCAAGCGTTGTCCCACTCACGATTGATCAGGCCCGCACGCGCGCCTTGCAACTGGTGGCTCATGCCGCCAGTGCCCCATATGTGCACATTGATGTCCTCGTCGTAGCTGTCAATGGCTTTACGAATGGCTTGGCCAAGGTTGAAACAACGCTGACCACTCGGCACGGGATACTGCACCACATTAACCGCAAACGGAATCACGGGGCAAGGCCAAGCGCCTTTCACGGGGTCTTGTTGGCCACACATGAGCGACAGTGGCACCGTCAGGCCGTGATCTACGTCCATCTTGTTGACGATGGTCAGGTCAAAGTCCTGCTGAATCACACTCTGTGCGATGTGTGAGGCCAGCTCAGGATGGCCCTGCACCACGGGCACGGGGCGCGGCCCCCAGCCTTCATCAGCGGGAGTGAACTGCGCAGCTGTGCCAATGGCAAAGGTAGGAATCATGTCCAAGCTGAACGCGGTGGCGTGGTCGTTGTAGACCAAGAAGATCACATCTGGCTTGTTGTCTTTCATCCATTGCTTGGAGAAGTCATAGCCAGCGAAAAGCGGTTTCCAATAGTCTTCGTGGGTTTTGCCTAGGTCAAGTGCCGCGCCGATGGCTGGCACGTGAGAGGTGTAAACGGATGCGGTAATTTTTGCCATGGTTATGCTTTCTTTCCTGCTGCACCTTGAGGTTGATTTTGCGCTTGGGCATCACCGTTTTCGCCAATCACACGGTTGCCCTCAACAGAGCGCCCACCGTGAATCATCATGTTGCGGTATTCCTCTTCGGTCATACCCGTCATCGAGCCCGCCATTTGCTGGAAGCTCAAACCATCGGTCGCACCGATTTTGGCCAAGAAGTAAATGTTGCCACCGGTGCGCATGCACCAGTTCAAATCACGGGCCAGCACGGCCTGCTTTTGCTCTTCGGTCATGGCCCACTCATCGAGGTAAGCACGCTCGTTGGCTTTGAAACGCGTGCGGTTCTCAGCCTTCATGAGCGACATGCAGAACTGGTTGAGCCAATAGCCTTTGCGCGATTGTTCTGCATCAAAAATGATGGTGCCGGGAACGTCTGTGTAGGGTTTGTCGAGTGCCATTAAAAAGTCTCCTCAGGCCAGTACAGGCGCATGGGGTTATCGACCAACAACTTGCGTTGTTTTTCTTCCGTGGTCGCGATGTGCGGAATGAAGTCCACCAGCAAGCCGTCGTCGGGCATGTGGTCTTTGAGGTTGGGGTGCGGCCAATCGGTACCCCAAATCACGCGGTCTGGAAACTCGTCCACGATGCGCTTGGCAAAGGGAATCACATCTTGGTAAGCGTTCTGTTCACCATTCAAAGCCTTGGGGCCAGCCACAGACAAACGCTCAGGGCAAGTCACCTTGCTCCACACGTTTTTGTGCTCGCGCATGAACTTCACAAACAACTCAAATTCAGGG
>CAJBHE010000149.1 GCA_903952885.1 uncultured Burkholderiales bacterium | reverse complement strand
GAAGCCATGCCTGGCTTGTGTTTGCATGACTTGATGCTTTTACCCATCGACAAGCTGCACCAGTTTTTCAACGCTACGCAGGTGGATGTGGCGGGCGCTGATGCGCAAGCCTTGCATTTGCTGATGGATGAAATTCGCACGCGTTTGAAATACCTCAGTGATGTGGGCATTGGCTACCTCACCCTCGACCGCCAAAGCCGCACGCTGAGTGGCGGTGAGGTGCAACGCATCAACCTCACCACAGCATTGGGTACCTCGTTGGTCAACACCTTGTTTGTGTTGGACGAGCCCAGCATTGGCTTGCATCCGCGCGACATGAACCGCATCAACGAAGCCATGCTGCGCTTGCGCAATGCCGGCAATACGCTGGTAGTGGTGGAGCACGACCCTGCAGTGATGATGTGTGCCGACCGCATCATCGACATGGGCCCAGGCCCCGGCGTGAAGGGCGGGCAGATTGTGTTTGACGGCACAACTGAAGCTTTGAAGTCGGCCGACACACTCACGGGTGCTTACTTGGGCGCTCGCAAAACGATTGGCCTTGGCCTCAAGCGCGTGGTGACCGACAACACGCCACGCTTGATTCTCGAAGGTGCACGCGAACACAACCTGCAAAACCTGAGCATCGAATTTCCGCTGCAGCGCTTGGTGTGTATCACCGGCGTCAGCGGCTCGGGCAAATCCACGCTTATTCAAGACGTGCTCACGCCAGCCTTGTTGCGCCACTATGGTCGCGCCACCGAAACACCGGGCGCTCATGATCGTTTGTTAGGTGCTGACTACCTCAGCGATGTGGTGTTTGTGGATCAATCCCCCATTGGTAAAACTGCACGTTCCAACCCCGCCAGCTACGTAGGCGCGTGGGACGCCGTGCGCGAAATCTTCGCAGTAGCACCACTATCAAAACAGCGCGGCTACACAGCCTCGAAATTCAGTTTCAACAGCGGCGATGGCCGCTGCCCCACCTGCGGTGGTTCAGGCTTTGAACACGTCGAAATGCAGTTCTTGAGCGACGTGTATTTGCGTTGCCAAGACTGCAACGGCCAACGCTACAGACCAGAAATCCTAGAAGTCCGCATCGAGCGCGAGATTCGCAATGGGGCAGCGGGGGCAACGTCTTGCTCCTCTTCGCTGCGCTCAGAATGTCGCGGCGACGTCACCCCCACTACCCCATCACGAATCTCGCTCAATGTGGCGGACGTGCTTGAGTTGACAGTAGGCGAGGCGCTACAGATTTTTGCTAACGACCGAGAGGTTGTGCGTACCTTGCAACCGATCGTCGATGTCGGCTTGGACTATGTGAAGCTCGGCCAGCCAGTGCCGACCTTGAGCGGCGGGGAGGCACAGCGCCTAAAGCTAGCCGGTTTCTTGGCCGAAGCTGCCAAAGCCAAAACATCGAGCCGTCAATCACTCGCCAAAAAAGGCGTGCTCTTCATGTTCGACGAGCCCACCACAGGCCTGCACTTCGACGACATCGCCAAACTCATGCGTGCCATGCGCCGCCTGCTGGAGGACGGTAACTCGCTCATCGTCATTGAGCACAACCTCGACGTCATACGTGCCAGCGATTGGCTGATTGACCTTGGCCCCGAAGGCGGCGATGCTGGTGGTTTGCTGGTCGCCGAAGGTACGCCTGAAGAGGTACGCTTGCACCCCACATCACACACAGGCAAAGCCTTGCGCGATTACGCTGCATCCATGGGCGTGGTGTACGAGATTGATGGTGAGAAAGCCACTGCAGGCCTGCTGGCTGCTGAAGACACGGCTCGGTTTGCTAAGGCAGCGCGGGGTGTTTCTCTGGCCGATGGCGCGATTCAAATCATCAACGCCAAAGAACACAACCTCAAAAGCTTGAGCGTCAACATTCCGCGTGGCAAGTTCAACGTCATCACCGGCGTATCGGGTTCAGGTAAGTCCACGTTGGCTTTTGATATTTTGTTCAACGAAGGACAGCGCCGTTATTTGGAAAGCCTCAACGCCTACGCGCGCAGCATTGTCCAGCCCGCAGGCCGCCCCGAGGTGGATGCGGTGTATGGCATTCCGCCCACAGTGGCGATTGAGCAGCGCTTGAGCCGCGGTGGCCGCAAGTCCACCGTGGGCACGACCACCGAGGTGTGGCATTTTTTGCGTTTGCTCTACGTCAAGCTTGGCATACAGCATTGCACGCATGACGGTGCAGCGGTGCAGCCGCAAACGGCAGAGCGCATTGCAGCTCAGCTGATGCGCGAGTTCAAAGGACAACACATTGGTTTGATGAGTCCCTTGGTGATGAACCGCAAAGGTGTGTACACCGAGCTGGCCGACTGGGCACGTCCACGCGGCTACACGCACTTGCGTGTGGATGGCCACTTCTTGCCCACCAATGGTTTCCCACGTTTGGACCGTTTCAAAGAACACACCATCGAGTTGCCAGTGGCAAGCCTAGAGGTTTCTGCGCAAAACGAAGCTGCGTTGCGTCAGGCGCTGACCACAGCGCTAGAGCACGGTAAGGGCGTGGTGCACGTGCTCAGCCAGCTCGACGGTTTGCGCGAGGCGATGGAAGCAGGCGCAGACACCAACAGCATCGGCCGCTTGGATGTGTACTCCACCAAGCGCGCTTGCCCTGTCTGTGACACCTCGTATGCCGAGCTGGACCCTCGTTTGTTCTCTTACAACAGCAAACACGGCTGGTGCCCCGATTGCGTCGGCACAGGGGTGAAGCTCAACAAAGACCAACGCAAAGTGTTGGACGATTCGGTGCGCGACGACAAAGACAAGGGCCGCGAACAAACCTTTGCCGAGCCCGATGTGGAGGACTTGGTAGAAATGGCTTGCCCAAGCTGCGAAGGCACACGTTTGAACGCCACTGCTCGCGCAGTGAAGTTTGCGGGCGTCGGCATCACCGACATCGCCCGCTTGAGCGTGACTGACATTCGTAAGTGGGTTGAGAAGCTGGCGATGACGGGCCGCGATGCCGACATTGCCCGCGACCTGCTGCCAGAAATCAAGAGCCGTTTGGAGTTCTTAGAACAAGTCGGCTTGAACTACCTCACGCTCGACCGTGGTGCGCCCACGCTCAGTGGTGGCGAAGCGCAACGCATTCGCTTGGCAGCTCAGTTGGGTAGCAATTTGCAAGGCGTTTGCTATGTGTTGGACGAGCCCACGATTGGCTTGCACGCGCGTGACAACCAAATTTTGTTGAATGCGCTGCACTTGCTGAGTGATAAAGGCAATACGTTGGTGGTGGTGGAGCACGACGAAGACACCATTCGTCGCGCGGACCACATCATTGACATAGGGCCTAGTGCGGGTAAGCGCGGCGGGCGGTTGATGGGTGAGGGCTCTGTGTCCGACATCACCTCGCAGAGTGAGTCGCAAACGGGGCGCTATTTGTTGCACGCGATGCGTCATCCGTTGCAGGCGAGACGTCCTGTGTCTGAGGCTGCGCTAGCTGCTTTTGCTGCGGCTGCTGCTGCGCTCGCTGCAAAAGATGAGGCATTGTCGGGCTCCTCATGCGGCGAGCCAAAATCGTCACCCGGCAACGCCCCATCCTCCGCGAAGGTGGGTAAGCGCAAGGCGGCTGCGCCTGTTGCTCAAGAGGTGGCTGTTGATGGTTCTCTGCAGTGGTTGTCGCTTGAGGGGGCATCGCTGCATAACTTGAGTGATGTGAGTGTGACGATTCCGCTCAAACGTTTGGTGGCAGTGACGGGTGTGTCTGGATCGGGCAAGTCCACGCTTGCACGTGATGTGTTGTTGCATAACGTGGCGGCTGCAGTGGCGCAGCGCTCCACTCAGGCAGGTCGCAAGTTGGATGACGAAGGCAAGCATCCTGCTTGGTCTGGCTGCTCGGAGCTTGATGGCTATCAAACGATTGACCGCGTGTTGGAGGTGGACCAAACGCCGGTTGGCAAAACACCCCGTTCATGCCCCGCGACCTACATTGGTTTTTGGGACACGATTCGCAAGCTGTTTGCTGAAACACTCGAAGCCAAAGCACGCGGTTACGGCGCTGGGCGCTTCAGCTTCAACACGGGTGAAGGCCGTTGCCATACCTGCGAAGGCCAAGGCTTGCGCACAATTGAGATGAGCTTTTTGCCCGACGTGAAAGTGCCGTGCGAAACCTGTCGCGGCGCACGCTTCAACCCCGAAACCTTGGCAGTGAGTTGGCGCGGCAAAAGCATTGGCGACGTGTTGCAAATGGAAGTGGACGAGGCGGTGGACTTTTTTGCCACCATGCCCAACATCGCGCATCCGTTGCAACTGCTCAAAGACGTGGGCTTGGGTTACCTCACACTCGGCCAGCCTTCACCCACGCTGAGCGGCGGTGAAGCCCAGCGCATCAAGCTGGTGACAGAGCTGAGCAAAGTACGTGACGACGTGACGCGCCGAGGCAACAAAGCGCCGCACACGTTGTATGTGTTGGACGAACCCACGGTGGGCCTGCACATGGCCGACGTGGACAAGCTCATTCGCGTGTTGCATCGCTTGGTCGATGGCGGGCACAGTGTGGTGGTGATTGAGCACGACCTCGATGTGATTGCCGAAGCGGACTGGATCATTGACCTCGGGCCTGAAGGCGGTGATGGTGGTGGCTTGATCGTGGCGGCCGATACGCCAGAGGCGTTGGTGGCTTTGGGGACGCACACGGGTGTCGCTTTGAAGTCTGTGTTGGCCAGGGTGTGACCATGCCAACATTGAAAGACTTGCTGACGCAACGGAGCTTTGTTCGCTTCATGGGTGCACGCCTTCTGGTGGTCACGGCCAATCAAATGTTGATGGTGGCCTTGGCTTGGCACATGTATGACCTCACCGATAGCGCTTGGGATTTGGGCTTGGTAGGTTTGCTGCAGTTTGTGCCTGCGCTATTGTTGACGCTACCCGCTGGTCATGTGGCCGACCGTGTGCATCGCGCACGTTTGTTTGCGCTGTGTGTGCTGATTCAGGCGTCTGTGTCAGCTTGCTTGGTATGGGCCACGCTGGGCGGGTTTGTGGACCGAGACTTGATCTTGCTTTTGTCGGTTGTGCTTGGTGCGACGCGGGCTTTTCAGATGCCAGCCCAGCAAGCGTTGATTGCCACTCTGTTGCCTCAAAGCATGATGCAACGTGGCGCCGCGTTGAGTTCTAGTGCTTTGCAAGCGGGCACCATTGGAGGTCCAGCGCTGGGTGGTGTGTTGTATGGGCAAGGTCCGTTGACGGTCTATGCGGTGTGCGTTGTCATGATGTTAGTCTCTGCGCTGTTGACCTTGGTGGTGCGCTACGTGCATCAAACCACACAAGAGGCAGTGACCTGGGCCTCTGCCATGGCAGGGGTGACCTTTGTTCGGCGCAATAAAATTTTGCTTGGCGCGACCACCTTGGACTTATTTGCTGTTTTGTTAGGTGGCGCGACCGCTTTGTTGCCCATCTACGCGCGTGATATTTTGAACACCGGCCCTGAGGGTCTAGGCCTGCTTCGCGCCGCACCTGCAGTCGGTGCATTGCTGATGTCATTAGTCATGTTGCGTTGGCCCTTGCGTCGCCACGTAGGTTACAGCCTACTAGGCTCTGTCGCGGTCTTTGGCTTAGCCACCGTGGTGTTTGGATTATCAGAGAACTTTGGGTTGTCTTTGTTGGCTTTGGTTGCAACTGGTGCAGCAGACAACATCAGTGTGGTCACCCGTATGACCTTGATGCAGCTTCAAACCCCTGACGAAATACGCGGTCGCGTTGCTGCTGTGAATTCGATTTTCATCGGCGCATCCAACCAGTTGGGCGAGTTTGAGTCAGGTGCAGTCGCGGCACTTTGGGGCCCGATTGTGTCGGTGGTAAGCGGAGGCGTTGGCACTGTGCTGGTTGCCGCTTCTTGGATCAAGTTGTTTCCAGAATTGGCACGCAGAGACCGCATGCAATAAAGATCACCCAGCCGTAGACAACGCCAATCCCGCATGCTCACGCAGCGGATGGAAGTGAATCTTAGGAAACCGCTCTTGGGCCAGTCGCACGTCATAAGGCGACGTGCACAAATACGCCAAGGTGTTCGCCGCATCCAAAGCCATGCGCTGCGGGTAGGCGTAGTTGAACTCGCGCAGCTCTGCCGGTGTATCCGCAGTAATCCAACGCGCGCCGGTGTATTGGCAGCTCTCTAGCTTCACATCGCAGTCGTATTCGGCTTTCAAGCGGTGTTGCACCACTTCAAACTGCAACTGACCCACAGCGCCTAGCAGCATTGCTCCACCAGCTTCGGGTTTGAACACCTGAATCGCGCCTTCTTCGCCCAACTGGTCCAAGCCTTGTTGCAGTTGCTTGGTGCGCAATGGGTTTTTCAAAATCACCGTCATGAACAACTCAGGCGCGAAGAACGGCAAACCTGTGAATTGCAAAGCGGGCCCATCGGTGATGGTGTCTCCCAATTGCACACCGCCGTGGGTGGTGAAACCGATGATGTCCCCGGCATACGCTTCTTCCACCGCTTCGCGGCGTTGCGACATGAAGGTCACCACGCTGGTGGGGCGCAGTTCTTTGGCGGTGCGTTGCACCTTGAGTTTCATGCCCGGGGTGAACTTGCCCGAGGCCACGCGCACAAACGCAATGCGGTCGCGGTGGTTGGCGTCCATGTTGGCTTGCACTTTGAACACCACGCCTGCGAAGCCTTCGTCTTCGGGCTGAATGGTTTTTTCTTGCGGCTGCTTGTTCACCACCAAGTGACTCAAACGAGGGCGGGGGGCTGGCGCGAGGTCGACCAGCGCGTCGAGTACTTCCATCACACCAAAGTTGTTCACGCCAGAGCCAAAGAAAACAGGGGTTTGCTTGCCGGCCAAGAAGGCTTCTTTGTCAAACTTGGGCGATGCGCCGGTGGCCAGCTCCATGCTTTCCATGGCAGTGGCCCATTCCAAACCAAAGCGTTCGGCCAGTTTGTCTTGCTCGCTCAGGGGATGTGTTTCAAAGTCTTGCGGCAAGCGCTCAGAGCCTGAATCAAACACGGTCATGGCTTGCGTGCGCAAGTTGATGATGCCGCCGAACAATTTGCCTTGGCCCACAGGCCATGTCATGGGGACGCAAGGCATGCCGAGTTCGCGTTCAACTTCGTCCAAGATGTCGAGTGGGTCGCGCACTTCGCGGTCCATTTTGTTGACGAAGGTGATGATGGGCGTGTCACGCTGACGGCACACCTCAATCAAGCGGCGGGTTTGTGCTTCCACACCGTTGGCCGCGTCAATCACCATCAGGGCCGAGTCCACGGCAGTCAGCACGCGGTAGGTGTCTTCGGAGAAGTCTTTGTGGCCGGGTGTGTCGAGCAAGTTGATCACGTGATCGCGATACAGCATCTGCATCACAGACGAGGCCACTGAGATTCCGCGCTGCTTTTCGATTTCCATCCAGTCCGAAGTGGCGTGGCGGCTGGCTTTGCGGCCTTTGACGGCGCCCGCAATTTGAATCGCACCCGAAAATAACAACAGCTTTTCGGTCAGCGTCGTTTTACCCGCGTCGGGGTGAGAAATGATGGCAAAGGTGCGGCGGCGGCGCACTTCGTTCAAATAGGAGCTCATGGCATGGCCCAGCTGGGCATTTGGTATCAAAGGGCAGAATCATAGCCGCCACCCTCAGTCTGAGCACGGTTATCAGAACTTCGTCTAAAATGTTGGTTATCCGAGGAGCGCTGCAGCCTGGGGACCTGCAACAGGTCTATTCACCAGGTGAGGCTCGGGTTTCCAACCGCGCTCACCCACAGTCAACGTGAGGTGAGCACCTCGTGAATCTTCATGATGCTTCTTGCGCCCTGACTTTGGTCTGACCCACTGTTTGGAGTATCAATTCATGAACGCTGTTCTTAAAACCAACGTCGCCGCTGATTACATCGTGGCCGACATGTCTTTGGCCGCTTGGGGCCGCAAAGAAATCAAAGTTGCCGAAACCGAAATGCCCGGTTTGATGGCCATCCGCGAAGAATTCGCCAAAGCGCAGCCTTTAAAAGGTGCTCGCGTGACGGGCTCGCTCCACATGACCATTCAAACGGCTGTGTTGATCGAAACCTTGAAGTCTTTGGGCGCTGACGTGCGTTGGGCTTCTTGCAACATCTTCTCGACACAAGACCACGCCGCTGCTGCCATCGCAGAAGCTGGCATTCCTGTGTTCGCCACCAAAGGCGAAACCTTGGCCGAGTACTGGGATTACACACACCGCATTTTTGAATTCGGCGCCAAAGGCACCGAAGGCGAAGGCCCCAACATGATCTTGGACGACGGCGGTGACGCCACGTTATTGATGCATCTGGGCAAGCGCGCCGAATCCGACGCTTCTTTGATCGCCAACCCCGGCAGCGAAGAAGAAGTGTGTTTGTTCAACGCGATCAAAGCTAAATTGGCCATTGACCCAACGTGGTACTCACGTAAAGGCGCGCACATCATTGGCGTGACCGAAGAGACCACCACCGGCGTGTTGCGCTTGAACGAAATGGCCGCCAAAGGCAGCCTGATGTTCCGCGCCATCAACGTGAACGACTCCGTGACCAAGAGCAAGTTTGACAACCTGTACGGCTGCCGCGAATCTTTGGTGGACTCCATCAAGCGCGCGACTGACGTGATGATTGCTGGCAAAGTGGCTTGCGTGGCTGGTTACGGCGACGTGGGCAAAGGTTCTGCCCAAGCCTTGCGCGCTTTGAGCGCTCAAGTGTGGGTGACAGAGATCGACCCGATCAACGCCTTGCAAGCTGCGATGGAAGGCTACAAAGTGGTGACCATGGAATACGCCGCTGACAAGTGCGACATCTTCGTGTCTGCAACTGGCAACAAGAACGTGATCCGCTACGAGCACATGGCCGCCATGAAAGACGAAGCCATTGTGTGCAACATCGGTCACTTCGACAACGAAATCGACGTCGCTTCACTCGAGAAGTTGAAGTGGGACGAGATCAAGCCGCAAGTCGACCACGTCATCTTCCCTGATGGCAAAAAAATCACCTTGTTGGCCAAAGGCCGTTTGGTGAACTTGGGTTGCGCTACGGGCCACCCCAGCTTTGTGATGAGCGCTAGCTTTGCGAACCAAACGATCGCTCAGATCGAGTTGTTCACCAAGCAAGACCAATACGAATCTGGCAAGGTCTATGTGTTGCCTAAGCACCTCGATGAAAAAGTGGCCCGTTTGCACCTCGATAAAGTCGGAGCGATGCTGACCGTGTTGAGCGACGAGCAAGCCGCCTACATCGGCGTGGCAAAAACCGGCCCTTACAAAGCCGACACTTACCGCTATTAAGCACCCGCATTTTATTGATGCGGGCTGACCAGCTGCTTCTCGACCGTGGGTTGGCTGCTTCGCGCTCTCAAGCGCAGCGGCTGATTTCTTCGGGCGTGGAGTGGCGGTTGGGCACTAAGCCGTGGCAGCGCGTGACCAAGAATGGCGACGAGTTGCCGCTGCCCAGCGAGCTGCGCTTGCTGAACACCGCCGAGGCGCGCTATGTGTCTCGCGGTGGCTTGAAGCTAGAAGGTGCGCTGCTCAGCAGCGGTCTGTCTGCCCAAGGTTTGCGATGCCTCGATGTGGGGCAAAGCACTGGCGGCTTTACCGATTGCTTGTTGCAGCAAGGTGCTGCGCAAGTGGTGGGTTTGGATGTGGGGCATGGTCAGTTGCACCCGCGTTTGCGCGACGATGCGCGTGTTCTGTGCGTAGAACGCATCAACGCTCGCGAGCTAGAGACCAAAGATGTGCGTGTGCCAGATAGCGCACTTGGTTTTGATTTGGTGGTGGGCGATGTGTCTTTCATTTCGCTCACCCTTGTTTTACCAGCGTTGCTGCCTTTGTTGAAACAGGGTGGGGCGCTGTTGATGTTGGTCAAGCCGCAGTTTGAACTGCAGCCCAGTGACATCGGCAAAGGCGGCTTGGTCAAGGACGAGGCCAGCTATGTTCAGGTCGAGGCGCGTTTGCGCGAGGCGTGTGCAGCATTGCATTTAGAGGTGTTGGGTTACTGGCCCAGCGCCATTACCGGTGGCGATGGTAACCACGAGTTTTGGATTGGTGCGCGTCACGCATGACGCGCCTACAAGTGAGACAGAGATGACCCCAAACAACAACTTGAGCATTGAGTTTTTTCCACCCAAGACGCCAGAGGGTGCAGAGAAGTTGCGTGCGGTGCGTCAAGCGTTGTACCCGCTCAAACCTCAGTTTTGCTCGGTCACTTTCGGTGCGGGCGGCTCCACCCAAGCCGGCACGATCGCAACCTTGAAAGAAATTTTGGGCGAGGGTATGTCTGCTGCCTCCCACTTCTCGTGCATCGGCGCCACGCGCGACAGCGTGCGCCAACAGTTGGCCGAGTTCAAATCCATGGGCGTGAAGCGCTTGGTGGCCTTGCGTGGTGACTTGCCCAGCGGCTACGGCGCTGGCGGTGAGTTTCATTTCGCCAGTGATTTGGTCGCTTTTATTCGCGCCGAGACGGGTGACGATTTTGGCATTGAAGTGGCTGCTTACCCAGAGATTCATCCACAAGCCAAATCGGCCGAGGCTGATTTGCAAGCCTTTGCCACCAAAGTCAAAGCTGGCGCTGATTCGGCCATCACGCAATACTTTTACAACAGCGATGCGTATTTTCGATTTTTGGAAGATGCCGAAAAGCTCGGTGTAAACATCCCTGTGGTTCCAGGCATCATGCCCATCACCAGTTCGTCGCAGTTGATGCGTTTTTCGGACGCTTGCGGCGCAGAAATTCCCCGCTGGATACGCCTGCGCCTGCAGGGCTACGGTGACGATATGGCTTCTATCAAGGCTTTTGGTTTGGAGGTGGTCACCGACTTATGTGACCAGCTGAGGGCTGGCGGTGCACCTGGGTTGCACTTCTACAGCATGAACCAAAGTGCCTCGACTTTGGCTATTTGCAAGAATTTAGGACTCAGCGCTTAACCGCCCGATTCGACCGTCCAGCCGCGGCCGGGGCCACGCGCCAAGGCTTCTTCCACCAAAGGCAAAGCCTCGTTCAGCAAAGGCTTGAGCGCAAAAGGTGGGTTGACGATGAACATGCCGCTGGCGCTCAGACCCGTGTCGTTGCCGCCGGTTTTGCGGCCAATCGCCAAGGTGGCGTGCAGCCATGGCTTTTTAACTTGGCTGCACAGGCCTTTGAGTTTGCGTGGCAAATCGTGCGCTTCAGGGCGCGGGACGATGGGGTACCACACCAAATAAGTGCCCGTAGCAAAGCGCTTCAAGCTGTCTTGAATGCAATCAAGCACGCGGTAATAGTCGTTTTTGATTTCGTAGCTCGGGTCAATCAGCACGCAAGTTCGGCGTGAGCCAGCGCTTGACACCGGCGGTGGTAGCAAGGCTTTGAGCGATTCAAACCCATCTGCACGCATGACACTGACCGTGCGGCCAGCTTCCAGCTGCTGCACATTACCCACCAGCGATTTGTGATCGGTGGGGTGCAATTCAAACAGCTTCAAGCGGTCACGCGCTTCGTGGCGCAACAGCTTGTGGATGATGAACGGCGAGCCCGGGTAAATTTTGTGGCTGCCTTTGGCGTTGAAACTGGCCACCAGTTCAAGGTAGTCGGTCAAGGCGGCAGGGCCTTTCAGGTCGAGCAGCTTCAGCACGCCTTCGGCGGCTTCGCCGCTTTTTTCCGCATAGTCGCCGTCCAGTCGATACAGGCCAGCGCCTGCGTGGGTGTCGACAAACTGAATGCCCGCATCTTTTTGCATCAAATGCTTCAAAGTGGCAATCAAAGTGAGGTGTTTGAGGGCGTCGGCGTGGTTTCCGGCGTGAAAAGCGTGGCGATAACTGAACATGGGCCGCATGGTAACCCGCCAAACTGCCTTGTTTTGGGAGTGTTTGCGCTAAGCGTTTGATTTTGCTTATAATATTTGGCTCTGCAGCGTTTGAGTGGTCCCGCGGCAGAGGCTTTGAAAAAAGCACTTCCCACCTAAGAGGTTCTCAACAGAAGAACGCCGACCGTGGAAAAGGACCCTACAAACCAACTCTCCTTTTAGGATTTAACTATGTCTACATTCAGCGCAAAACCCGCTGACGTGGTGCATGAGTGGTTTGTGATTGACGCCACCGATAAGGTGCTCGGACGAGTAGCCAGCGAAGTTGCTCTCCGTTTACGCGGCAAACACAAAGCCATTTACACACCCCACGTCGATACAGGTGACTTCATCGTCATCATCAACGCATCCAAACTCAAGGTCACGGGTACCAAGTCTTTGGACAAGGTGTACTACCGTCACTCTGGTTATCCAGGCGGTATCACAGCTACAAACTTCCGTGACATGCAAGCCAAGCACCCTGGCCGCGCATTCGAGAAGGCCGTCAAGGGCATGTTGCCTAAAGGCCCACTCGGCTACGCCATGATCAAAAAGCTCAAGGTGTATGGCGGTGCTGAGCACCCACACACTGCACAACAGCCTAAAGTGCTGGACATCTAAGGAGCTGAAATGATTGGTGAATGGAACAATGGCACCGGCCGTCGCAAATCAAGCGTCGCTCGCGTGTTTCTGAAAAAAGGCTCCGGCAAAATCACGATCAACGGTAAAGACATCGCCGCATACTTCGGCCGTCAAACCTCGATCATGATTTCGAAGCAACCCTTGATGCTGACCAACAACGGCGAAGCGTTTGACATTCAAGTCAACGTGCACGGCGGTGGTGAGTCTGGCCAAGCTGGTGCAGTGCGTCACGGTATTACCCGCGCTTTGATCGACTACGACGCAGCTTTGAAGCCCGTCCTGTCACAAGCCGGTTACGTGACCCGCGATGCGCGTGAAGTCGAACGTAAAAAGGTGGGCTTGCACTCTGCTCGTCGCCGCAAGCAGTTCAGCAAGCGTTAATCCGCTCCCTGTTTTGCCAAAAGCCGCATGGGTTCGCCCTTGCGGCTTTTTTATTGGCGCCACGGGCGCTATCGGTGGTTATGGATGGGGCAATGCCCATGCTGCAAACAGCGTCTCTGGCTTCGGTCTGGCGCAATACCCGAGTAAAGCGATATACTTTTACGCATAGATTCAGGAGTCCTCACATGAGCGCCGTTGCAGAAAACATCCAAACAGAAATGCCATCCCCTTTTGTCTTCACCGACAGCGCAGCTGCCAAAGTGGCTGACTTGATTGCGGAAGAAGGTAACCCTGAGTTGAAGTTGCGCGTGTTCGTGCAAGGCGGCGGCTGTTCAGGCTTCCAATACGGTTTCACGTTCGATGAAATCGTGAACGAAGACGACACCACCATCAACAAAAACGGCGTGTCTTTGTTGGTCGATGCCATGAGCTACCAATACTTAGTGGGTGCTGAGATTGATTACAAAGAAGACTTGCAGGGCGCTCAGTTCGTCATCAAGAACCCCAACGCGACATCCACCTGCGGCTGCGGCTCGTCGTTCTCAGCTTGATCAAGCTTTAAAAATCCCACCCAGTATGCGGGCGCCTTGAGCGCCCGTTACTTTTGGTAGGTTGCCCGGCAGACCCAGCATGGTTTGTCGAGCCAGCCACGCAAAGGCTGCGGCTTCTACTTGCAGGGGCGGCATGCCGCGCTCAGCAGACGACACCACGCGCACCTTGGGCAGCCCCGCCTGCAAGCGCTGCATGAGCAAACCGTTTAATGCCCCACCGCCGCACACAATGAGCTCGGCTGCATCCGCCGCATAGCGCAGCACATCGTTCACGCACGCGCGTGCGGTGAACTCGGTCAGGGTGGCTTGCACATCGGCAGCATGGGCGTTGGCATAGCTGCTGAGCTGGTGCACCAACCACGTGGGGTGAAACAAATCACGCCCTGTGCTCTTGGGAGGGGCTTGGTGCAGATAAGGCTCAGCCAACATGGCTTGCAGCAAAGGTTCAATCACCGTGCCGCTGGCGCCCCAAACACCGTTGTTGTCAAACGCGTCGCCGGTGTGCGCTTGGCACCAGTGGTCGAGCAGTGCGTTGCCAGGGCCGCAATCAAAACCCAGCACATCGCCGTTGGCATGCAGCACGCTGAGATTGGCAATGCCGCCAAGGTTCAGCACGCCCACAGTGATGTTGGCTTGGCCAAAAATGCCTTGGTGAAACACAGGCACGAGCGGCGCGCCTTGGCCGCCAGCGGCGACATCGCGGCTGCGGAAATCGGCCACCACATCAATGCCGGTGAGCTCGGCCAAGAGCGCAGGGTTGTTGAGTTGCAGCGTGTAGCCCGTGCCATCCAACGCGCCGGGTTGGTGGCGCACGGTTTGGCCATGTGCGCCGATGGCGCACACGTCGCTGGCTGAGGTGAGTGTGTTGGCCAACAAGGCTTGCACGGTTTGCACATACACGCGCACAAGGGCGTTGGCCGCTAAGGCGGCGCGGTGCAACTCGTTGTCAGACGGGGTGTTGAGTGCGAGCAGCTCTTGTTTGAGTGCTGGCGCAAAAGGCATGGCATGGTGCGCCAACACGCGTGGCTGAGGGCCACTGAAATCTGCCAAGACACCGTCTACACCGTCGAGCGAGGTGCCCGACATCAACCCAATGAAAAGCTGCTGCGTGGCTGCTGATGCAGGCATTTATTCAGCGCGGCTCACTTGTGTGCTGGCCGCTGCGGCGAGGTCAACTTTGGCCACGGCTGCATATTGCTTGAATTGCTCGCGGGCAGCAGCAGACACTTCCATCGCCAAGCTTTGGCGAGCCATGGTGATCGGATCTTTGTGTTGACCGTTCACGCGGAACTCAAAGTGCAAGTGCGGACCAGTCGCCCAGCCAGTTGAGCCGACCAACCCCAGTGTTTGACCCTGGATGACCGCTTGGCCACGTTTCACATTGATGCGGCTCAGGTGTGCGTACACGGTGGTTTGTCCGCTGGCGTGCTTGACCATCACCACATTGCCAAAGCCGCCTTGCGAGCCAGCCACATCCACAATGCCTTGACCCACGCTGCGCACAGGCGTGCCAGTGGGGGCCGCATAGTCCACGCCCAAATGCGCGCGCCACGTTTGCAGAATCGGGTGAAAGCGCATTTTGAAGCCACTGGTCACGCGCGAGAAGGCCAGGGGCGATGCCAGGTAAGCACGACGCAGACTGACGCCATCGGCGTTGAAATACCCACCTTGTTTGGCGTTGGCTTCTTTGAACCAAAAAGCTTGGTGTGTTTTGCCGTTGTTCACAAACTCAGCTGAGATCACGCGGCCTGTGCGCAGCACTTCGCCGTCCGCTTCGAGCGATTCGTACACCACCGCAAAGCGGTCGCCCTTGCGCAGGGCGCGATGAAAGTCGATGTCACCGGCAAAGATGTCGGCTAGCTGGCTGGCCACGCTGTCAGGAATGTTGGCTTCGTCGGTGGCTGCAAACAACGAGCTTTGAATCGTGCCGCTGCCCATGCGCGTACTGATATTCAGGATGGCAATGTCTTGGCGCTCCACAAAACCTTCGGCTTTGCGTTCCATCACCCAGCGGGTGAAGGTGTCGCCATCGTCATTGGGCCAGCGAGCGGTCAGGCGTGTGAGGCGTTGTTCGGCATCGCCTTCCACACTCACCAAGCGACCCGCACGGCCCACAAACTGCCGAGCCGTGCGTGAGTTGCGTAAATAGGCCCCAGCTTCAGGGTCGCTCAAGCCAAGGCGTGACAGCAAGCTGTCGGCTGAGTCACTAGAGCGGGTGACGTCCGAGCGAAACAGTTGGAGTGATTTTTGTGTCCACAAATTCGGCAGCGTCAAGGTGTTGACGCTTTCCACCACTTGGCGCAAGGGAAGTTTGGAAGCGCCCTCGTCCAAGTTGGCCACCGCAAACGCACCACCACCCAAGACAGTGAGCGTCACAGCCACAGCCGCCAAGACCCGGCGGTGGTGTGTGTGAAGGCTGTTTTGCAGGCGCGAGGCCCACAAAGAAAACGATGTCTGCAAGGGTTGATCTCCAGCAGCTGGTCGATGGCCAAGGACAAGCCCAAGGCCTCAAAGTTTGGGCCTCTAAAATCAGGCCTAAACACCAAATCGGTGAGTATACCTTTGACGGTAAAACGCCTTATGAATCAAGCATCTCTTCAAACTCAGCCCCCTACCCACGCCGTCACACATCCAGTGACTGACCGTGTCCTCGAATCTTTGGCTGTCACCCAACGCGGCTGCGAAGAGCTGATTCCTGAAGACGCATGGGTGAAAAAGCTCGCACGTTCAGAAGCCACTGGTCAGCCCTTGCGGATCAAGCTCGGCCTTGACCCCACAGCGCCCGATATCCACATTGGCCACACGGTGGTGCTCAACAAAATGCGTCAGTTGCAAGACTTGGGGCATCAAGTCATCTTTTTGATCGGCGACTTCACCAGTTTGATTGGTGACCCCTCGGGTCGCAACAGCACACGCCCGCCGCTCACGCCTGAGCAAATCAAGGTGAACGCCGAGACGTATTACAAGCAAGCCTCTTTGGTGCTCGACCCTTCCAAAACCGAAATTCGCTACAACAGCGAGTGGTGTATTCCATTGGGTTCGATGGGCATGATTCAGTTGGCATCGAAGTACACCGTGGCGCGCATGATGGAGCGCAACGACTTCCATGACCGCTTCCATGCCAACACGCCCATCAGCGTGCACGAGTTTTTGTACCCGCTCATGCAGGGCTACGACTCGGTGGCCTTGAAGTCTGATTTAGAGCTGGGCGGAACCGACCAAAAATTCAACTTGCTCATGGGCCGCCATTTGCAAGCTGAATACGGCCAAGAAGCGCAGTGTATTTTGACCATGCCTTTGCTCGAAGGCTTGGACGGCATTGAAAAAATGTCCAAGTCCAAGAACAACTACATCGGCATCAGCGAAGCGCCCAACACCATGTTCGCCAAGGTGTTGTCCATTTCTGATGTGCTCATGTGGCGCTGGTACACCTTGCTGTCGTTCCAGTCGATGGCCGACATCGAGGCGTTGAAAAAAGAAATCGAAGGTGGCCGCAACCCCAAAGACGCCAAGGTGGCGTTGGCCAAGGAAATCACTGCACGCTTTCACGGCGCTGCAGCAGCAGAGGCCGCAGAGCAAGACTTCATCAACCGCAGCAAAGGCGGCGTGCCGGATGACATTTCAGAGGTGTCGCTGAGCGGTGCACCCCTGGGCATTGGTGCTTTGCTCAAAGCCGCAGGCTTGGCGCCTTCCACCAGCGAAGCCAGCCGTTTGATCGACGGCGGTGGTGTGCGTGTGGATTCGAGTGTGGTCAGCGACAAAGGCTTGAAGCTAGACGCGGGCACGTTTGTGGTGCAAGTGGGCAAGCGTAAATTTGCACGTGTGACGTTGACCGCGTGAGGGCGCAAGCCAAATTGCTGCATTTGGTCAACTACGGCTTCGTAGCCATCTCAATCACGATAATCGGTGCATGACCGATTTAAAAAATACCGCTACGACCTTTGCCTCTTTGAGCCTCGCGGCCTCTTCTCTCGATAACTTGACGCAGCTGGGCTACACCCAGATGACCCCTATTCAAGCGGCTAGCTTGCCGCTGACCTTGGCAGGGCGCGATTTGATTGCGCAAGCCAGCACCGGCAGCGGCAAGACAGCCGCCTTTGGCATTCCCTTGGTGGAGAAGCTCGATCCCGCGCTGTTTGACGCGCAAGCCATGATTCTTTGCCCCACACGCGAACTGGCTGATCAAGTGACGCAAGAAATTCGCCGCTTGGCCCGCGCTGTGGGCAACATCAAAGTCGTCACGCTCTGTGGCGGTGTCGCCTTGCGTGGCCAAACTGTCAGCCTAGAGCACGGCGCACATGTGGTGGTGGGCACGCCCGGCCGCATCATGGACCACTTAGAGCGCGGCTCACTCAGCCTGCAAGGCTTGAAGATGTTGGTGCTGGATGAGGCCGACCGCATGTTGGACATGGGCTTTTTTGACGACATCGCCAAGGTGGCGTGTCAGTGCCCCAAAGACCGTCAAACCTTGTTGTTCTCAGCCACGTACCCCGAAGGCATTGCCAAGCTGGCGTCGCAGTTCATGCGCGAGCCACAAACGGTGAAGGTGCAAGCGCAACACGATGCGCAAAAAATCAAACAGATTTTTTACGAGGTTAGCAACAACGAACGTTTGAACGCCGTGTCGCAACTGCTCAACCACTTCCGCCCTGAATCAACCTTGGCGTTTTGCAACACCAAGCAGCAATGCCGCGATTTGGTGACGGTGCTTCAAGCCCAAGGCTTTAGCGCTTTGGCTTTGTTCGGCGAACTCGAACAACGCGAACGCGACCAAGTGTTGGTGCAATTCGCTAACCGCAGCTGCTCGGTGTTGGTGGCCACCGATGTCGCGGCGCGTGGTTTGGATGTGGTCAACTTAGAAGCCGTCATCAACGTGGACGTGACGCCCGATTCCGAAATTCACATCCACCGCATTGGCCGCACAGGCCGCGGTGACGCCGAAGGCTTGGCTTTGTCACTCGCCAGCATGGACGAGATGGGCAACGTGGGCAAGATAGAACTCTTGCAAAACCGCGAGTCCACTTGGGCCCCACTCAGCAGTCTCACGCCTGCGGCAGGCGGCATCTTGCAGCCGCCGATGGCAACGCTGCAAATTGTGGGTGGTCGCAAAGAGAAGATTCGCGCAGGCGACGTGTTGGGCGCACTCACGGGTGATGCAGGCTTCACCAAAGAACAAGTGGGCAAGATCAATGTGAACGAGTTCTCTACCTACGTGGCGGTAGAGCGCAGCATTGCGCGTGAGGCCGTCAAGCGTTTGAGCGCGGGGCGCGTCAAAGGCAAGACCGTGAAAGTGCGGTTGCTGGAAGACGCCCTAGGTCGTTGATCGACCTGCATATGAGTCTGCGTTAATACGGACAAGGCAAGCCGAGGCTGGCCATGATGAACATCTCTAAGGTTTCCATTTCAATGGCATCTTTATCAGAGGTTTCGTGGTCATAGCCCTGTGCATGTAAAGCGCCGTGGATCAGCAAATGCGCGTAGTGCGCTTGCAACGACTTGCCTTGCTCTTTGGCTTCTGCTGCCACCACAGGCGCACACATTACAAGATCTGCCATCACCATCGGCGCTTGCGCGTAGTCAAAGGTCAGCACATTGGTCGCGTAGTTTTTTTTGCGATAGCCGCTGTTCAAGGCTTTGCCTTCTGTTGCATCGACGATGCGCACGGTCATCTCAGCGTCATAGGCCAAGGCACTGCGAATGCAACGGCTCACAAAGGCGCGGGGCAGCGCAGCGCGGTGCATCGCGGCGTCAGTCACGTCGCCAAATTGCAGGGTCAGGTCTAGGGTGGGCAGTGCCATTTTTAAGCTTGTTTGCGTGAAGTTGCGCCAGTGGTCGCGGTGCGTTGCGCGTCATACGCGTCGACGATGCGGGCCACCAATGGGTGGCGCACTACGTCAGCGCTGGTGAAGCGGGTGACCGAGATACCTTTGACGCGTTTCAACACGCGCTCCGCATCAATCAAGCCGCTGAGCTGGCCCTTGGGCAAGTCAATTTGGCTCACGTCACCCGTCACCACGGCTTTGGCTCCAAAGCCAATGCGGGTGAGAAACATCTTCATTTGCTCAGGCGTGGTGTTTTGCGCTTCGTCCAAGATGACGAAGGCGTTGTTGAGTGTGCGGCCACGCATGAAGGCGAGCGGCGCAATTTCAATCGCGTTGCGTTCAAATGCTTTTTGCACGCGGTCGTAGCCCATCAGGTCATACAACGCGTCGTACAAAGGGCGCAAATACGGGTCCACTTTTTGGCTCAAATCACCGGGCAAAAAGCCCAATTTTTCGCCAGCTTCCACCGCTGGGCGCGTGAGCACAATGCGTTGCACAGCGCTGCGCTCCAGCGCGTCCACTGCACACGCCACGGCCAAATAAGTTTTGCCCGTGCCTGCTGGGCCAATGCCAAAGCTGATGTCGTGTGCGGCAATGTTGTCGAGGTAAGCCGCTTGGGTGGGTGTGCGAGGGCGCAGGTCGGTGCGGCGGGTTTGCAGTACATGCGCGCCGTCTTCGTCTGCGCTGTCGCCTGCCAGCATCAGCTGCACTTGCTCAGGGGGAATGGCTTTGGCCGCCCGCTCATACAAGGCTTGCAGCACCTCCATGGCACGCGTGGCTTTGGCCTTGTGGCCGTCCACTTTGAACTGCTCGTGGCGGTGGGCGATTTTCACGTCCAGCGCCAGTTCGATGGTGCGCAAGTGTTCGTCGGTGGGGCCGCACAAATGCGACAGACGGGTGTTGTTATGGGGGGTGAAGGTGTGGCGAAGAATCAAGTCGATAATCTCTTAAAAGGTTCCCAATGATAGGCAAGATGTGATTGGTAAATTAAGCGGCATTCTGAGTGAGAAAAATCCACCTCAAGTTTTGGTGGATTGCAACGGCGTGGGCTACGAAGTCGATGTGCCCATGAGCACGTTTTATAACTTGCCCGCCAATGGCGAAAAAGTGTCCTTGCTCACGCACTTCGTGGTGCGCGAAGATGCGCAAATTTTGTTTGGCTTTGGCACAGCGTCAGAACGTGCGACGTTTCGCTTGCTCATCAAAATCTCAGGCGTTGGCCCCCGCATGGCGCTTGGTATCTTGAGCGGTTTGAGTGCCGACGAGTTGGCCCGTGCTGTGTCTGACCAAGATGCAGGCCGCCTCACCAAGGTGCCCGGCATTGGCAAGAAAACGGCGGAGCGTTTGTTGCTCGAGCTCAAAGGCAAGTTGGGCGCAGACCTCGGCCCTCATTTGTTTTCCACGCCCGACCACCAAAGCGACATCTTGCAAGCGCTGTTGGCGCTGGGCTACAACGACAAAGAAGCCGCTGCTGCGCTCAAAGCCTTGCCCGCTGAGGTGGGCGTGAGCGACGGCATCAAGCTGGCTTTGAAGGCTTTGGCCAAATAAAGCATGAGCATCCAGACTGACGACTTTGCGCCTTCACCCGTGCCCTCGCGCATGGTGTCTGCCGTCCCCATGTCGCCCAACGAAGAAGCCATTGAGCGCGCCTTGCGCCCCAAACTGCTGCAAGAGTATGTGGGGCAGATGAAGGTGCGCGAGCAGCTTGAAATTTTCATTGGCGCGGCCAAGATGCGCAACGAAGCCCTCGACCATGTGCTGCTGTTTGGCCCGCCCGGATTGGGCAAAACCACGCTGAGCCACATCATTGCGCAAGAGCTGGGTGTGAACCTGCGTTCCACCAGCGGCCCCGTGTTGGAAAAGCCCAAAGATTTGGCAGCTTTGTTGACCGGCCTTGAGAAAAACGATGTGCTGTTTATCGATGAGATTCACCGCTTGTCCCCCGTGGTGGAAGAAATTTTGTATCCTGCATTAGAGGACTACCAAATTGACATCATGATTGGTGAAGGTCCTGCAGCCCGAAGTATCAAGCTCGATTTGCAGCCCTTCACATTGGTGGGGGCAACAACCCGCGCGGGCATGTTGACCAACCCACTGCGTGACCGCTTTGGCATTGTGTCGCGCTTGGAGTTTTATACCGCCGAAGAGCTGCAGCGTATCGTGGTGCGCAGCGCGGGTTTGCTAGACACGCCCATGGATACGGAAGGTGGATTCGAGATTGCGCGTCGTTCACGCGGCACACCACGCATTGCCAACCGCTTGTTGCGCCGTGTGCGCGACTATGCCGATGTGAAGGGTACTGGCCGAATCACCCTCGAGATGGCCAACAAGGCGCTGGCCATGCTTGATGTGGACCCGCAAGGTTTTGACTTGATGGACCGCAAGTTGCTCGAAGCTGTGATTCACCGTTTTGACGGTGGCCCCGTGGGCCTCGACAACATCGCTGCCAGCATTGGCGAAGAACGCGACACGATTGAAGATGTGATTGAGCCGTATTTGATTCAGCAAGGTTTCTTGCAGCGCACGCCGCGCGGCCGCATGGCTACGTTGGCCGCGTATCGCCACTTGGGTGTCACGCCGCCCAAGGCGTTTGGCGACGTCACCACAGATTAAGTGGTGGTTTCGTCTCGAGGCGAACCAAACGCCTCATCAAAGTGCGACACATCGCCCCAGCCCACCAAGCTCAAGCCCTGAGGTGTCCACAGCAAACGGTTGATGGCGGCATTGCCCAAGTGCCAGGTGCGCGGTGCTTGTACCGATTGATTGGTGGCCAAGCGATACAGCGCATCCATCACACCGCCATGCGCGACCAGCACAATTTGTTCGCCCAGATGTTGGCTGGCCAATTCATTCACGCATTGGCTGATGCGTTTGCGCAAGACCGTCAGAGACTCGCCGCCAGAGGGGGCCCAGTGCGGGTCTCGGTCACGCCACAGCTTGCACTCTTGGGCGTGTTCGGTTTCTATTTCCGTCCAAGTCTTACCTTGTAAGTGGCCAAAGTGGCGCTCGCGTAATTGCAGGTGCGGGGTGATTTGCGCCGGCGTG